>CAXEZH010000291.1:0-2060 GCA_964000695.1 uncultured Mycolicibacterium sp.
GAACCTGCCGCTCTCCGGCCTCGCCACGCAGCTGGGTGACCATTTCGGCGGCTTGAGCCAGCCCTGTCGCGCCGATCGGGTGTCCGCGTGCGATGCAACCGCCGTCGGTATTGGTCGGCAGTGCGCCTTGACTGGCCAACCCGCCGGCCTCGGCGAGCTTCACCACGTCGGACGAACTCGCCAGTCCCATCGCGATCAGCGCTGTGATCTCTTCGCTGGCACACATGTCGTGCAGCGACACCACATCGATGTCGGACACGTCGATCCCTGCGGTCGCATAGGCTTGTCGTGCGGTGTTCGCCAACTGCGAAGGTGGCCCCACGACCGGCCCGGCCAGAGGCCACTGCGGGTCGCTGGGCCAGCTGGTCTGCTCGATCGAGAGCACCGAAACCGACCTCGGGCGCTTGTCCGCGGTGACGACGACCGCCGCGCCCCCGTCCACCGAGGCGTGACACATCATCTTGGTCAGGGGTTCGGCCACCATGCGGGCGGCGAGCACATCCTCGGTCGTGACGGCGTTGTCGCTTCTGCGGGCCGCCAACGGATTCAACCGGGCCTGGTTGTGTGACTTCGCGGCGACGGCTCCGATCACCTCCGGTCCGCAGCCTGTGTCGTACAGCCACCGGGCGGCCTCGATCGCGTAATGTGTCTGCGGCGGAAAGCGATCCCAGAATCCCACTGCTGCGGGCACGACGCCGCCCGGCTCCAGCGCGGTGGTCTTCTCGTACCCGATAGCCAATGCGGTCCGGCAGCGCCCGGAGGCCACCGCCCACACCGCATGACGCAACGCAACCAGACCGCCGGCCGAAGCGCTCTCGGTGGCGGTGACCGGAACTCCCGTGCGGCCCAACGCCAGCGCTACCCGCAGACCGGTTTGCGGCGGCGCGAGCGCGGACGCGGTGAACACCTCACCGACCTCGTCATAGTCGAGGCCGGCGTCGACGAGAGCTTTTCGGGCCGCGGCGACGCCCAGGTCAGCCAGCGGAGTGTCGCCGTGCCTGCCGAACACGGTGACCCCGATGCCGCTGAGGAACGCCCCGGTCACTGGTCGCCCGCCGAGAACATCTCGACAGCGTCGTCGTCGAGCATGCGCTTGATCAACCTGCCGTGAGTGCCGGGCGTCGGCCGGGCGCCGTCCACGAGCACCTGCACACGCCCCTCGTCGGTGTCCACCCAGGCCACGCTGTAACCGTCGGCTCCGTACTGCGGGTACGGTGACTTCGCGGGTATGAAGGTCGATGACCATACCGTTGCGGGTCGATCAGGGGACGATGTCGGCATGTCTGGTCCTCGTGAGGTCGGGATGTGAACTGCCCAGAGCGGGTGGGGGTTTCAGCGGCACAGGTCCGTCGCCGGCGAACCGCCAAGGCAATCCGACCAACCGGCCGGTGCCGATGTCGGGGTCGGGATGGGCGATCTCCGGAAAGAATCCCCTTGCGGCCAGGTGGGGCTCGGTGAGCAGCTCGCCCGCGCGGCGCACGACTGCTGCTTCGATACCGGCCCCCTGCAGCTTGAATGCCGCGTCGTCGGCGCGGTTGGTGGTGATCAGTGCGGCGACGAACTCTGCCTGCGCCTGCCCACACTGGTCGCCGCGCAATTCGACCGCGACCCAACGATCGTCGCTGGCGCGGTGCACGGCGCGGGTCACAGTGGCGTTCGCCGCCACGTGATCGGTGGATGCGGCGGCCACGAACTCCGACACCGTCGATGCGACGACCTCGGCCATGGCCAGATCGACGACGGCGCCGGTCGATCGGCTCGGACCCAGCGCCCACGCGGCGATCACGACAGCGCCGACGACCGATGACAGCGGATCGGCCAGGACTGTGCCGAGACGAGCAGGCGTTCCGTCCGCCGTGGCGCAGAGGCCTGCGAGTCCGCCGTAGGCCTGGACGTTGTTGGCGTAGACGCGGTATCCGGCCAGTGGTCCGTCACAGCCGAAGCCGGAGACCCGCAGCGTCAGCCGCCCGGCCCCGGCCAGCGTGGCCGGGTCGACCGCAAGCCTGTGCAGGCGCGAGGATCCGACATTCTCGATCACCACGTCCGAGGCGGCGAGGATC
>CAXEZH010000292.1:0-14542 GCA_964000695.1 uncultured Mycolicibacterium sp.
CGAGGCCGACTTCGGCACCGCATCGATGAACTCGACCTTGCGGACCTTCTTGTACGGCGCGACGTGTTCGGCGACGAACGCCATCACGTCATCCGCGGTCAGCTCAGAGTCGGACTGCTTGACGACGAACGCCTTCGGTACCTCTTCGCCTTCGTCGTCGAGTGCGCCGACCACGGCGGCGTCGGCGATGTCGGGGTGGCTCAACAGCACGGCCTCCAGTTCGGCCGGCGGCACCTGGTAGCCCTTGTACTTGATGAGCTCCTTGAGGCGATCGACGATGTAGACGCACCCGTGCGCGTCCACCTGAGCGAGATCCCCGGTGTGCAGCCAGCCGTCGTCGTCGATGGTCGCCTTGGTGGCCTCGTCGTTGTTCAGATACCCGGCCATGACGTTGGGGCCCTTGAACCAGAGTTCGCCCGTCTCACTCAAACCCTCTTCGGGAACGGGGATTTCACGCCCCGTCTCGGGGTCGACGATCTTGGATGCGGCATTGGAGACGGTCCAGCCGACCGAACTGAGCGGCGCCTCGACACGCATGTCGTGCTCGCCGTAGTCGAACGGGGTGATGTGACTGACCGGGCTGAGCTCGCTCATGCCGTATCCCTGTACGACCGTGCACCCCAACCGCTCGGCGACCGCATGTCCGAGGTCGGCATCCAACGGTGCGGCTCCCGACATGACCACGTTCAGCGAGGACAGGTCGTAGTCGTCGATCAACGGGTGCTTGGCCAGCGCGACCGCCACCGGAGGTGCGATGAATGCGACGGTGCATCGGTGTTCGGCGATGTTGCCGAGGAACTCGCCGAGGTCGAAACTCGGCATGATGACGAGGCGGGCGCGGGCGTGCAGTGCCGCATTGAGCAGCACGGTCATGCCGTAGATGTGAAAGAAGGGCAGGACGGCCAGCACCACGTCGTCACTCGTCATGCCGTGCAGCGGTCGGATCTGGGCGACGTTGGCGACCAGGTTGCGGTGGGTGAGCATGACGCCCTTGGGATTGCCGGTCGTGCCCGAGCTGTACGGCAGCACCGCCAGATGCGCCGACGGAGCGAAGCTGACGTCTGGCGCGGGGGTTCGCGCCGCGAGCAGGTCGTCGGCGTTGGGGTGGCCGTCGATGTCGCGGCCCGCACCGTCGAGAACCACCACGTTCTCCGCAGGCAGGCCCGCCGCGGCCGCTCCCTCCCGGGCTTGTTCGCGCAGCGGGCTCACGGTCACCAACATGGTGGCTTTGGAGTCGGTCAGCTGCTTGGCGATGTCCTTGGCCGTGAACAGCGCATTGATGGTGGTTGCTGTCGCGCCGGCACGCAGGATGCCGTGGAAGGCGACCGCGAACGCCGAGCTGTTCGGAGCGAGCAGTCCGACCACATCGCCGACGCCGAGGCCGCGGGCGGCCAATCCGCCGGCGAAGGATTCGATGCGGGCGACCATCTCCCGGTAGGAGGTCTGTCTGCCGGACTTGGCGTCGATCAGGGCGACACGGTCGGCGTCGTGGTCGTGGAGGTCTTCGAAGAGATAGTCGTAGACACTCGCGGTGGGGATGTCGACTTCGGGGAAAGGGCTGGAGAAACTCATGGCAGCTCTGATCGAAGCATGTCCGGGTGCCGCATGGGTCAACGTTGGTCGAGCTGCTTGATCGATTTCTTCGGTGCGACCATCCGGAAGGACGCGTCGATCAGCTCCGTGACCTCGGCCCAGTCGACCGGGGCTGCCTCGAAATCCAGTCCGAGCCAGCCGAACGGTCCCATGTAGGCGGGGAAGAAGAACCGGCTGTCCTGCTCCAGTGCCTGCCGTTCGCTGTCGTCGACCTTGACCAGCACACAATGCGGGTACCGGGTCTGCTCACCACCGGCAGCGCTCTTCGCCGAACCGCCGTAAACCGCGAACATCTTGGGCGCGCAGAACACCGGCCTGCCGTGGGAGATCTTCTCGAACGTCTCGGGGAATCCGAGCGCGATTCGGCGTACCTCCGCCAGGCCCATGTCGTCGTCGCGGAACATGATCGGGTGCGGCATGGGCTCAGGTTATGCGCGCGGTCCGACGGCCGCGGTGGACCGTCGTGTCGGTGTCCTTCGATAACCTGCCAGGGTGAGTCCGAAGGCGAGTCAGGATCCCGAGGCCGCGCTGGCCGAGCAGGCCGACGGCGCGGTCGACGCCGTTGACGCCGACCTGCGCCGGCAGTGGCAGGAACTCGCCGAGGAAGTGCGCGGTCACCAGTTCCGCTACTACGTGCGCGACGCGCCCATCATCTCCGATGCCGAGTTCGACACGTTGCTGCGCGAGCTCGAGGCGCTCGAGAAAGCCCACCCGCAGTTGCGGACGCCCGATTCGCCCACCCAGCTCGTCGGCGGCGCCGGGTTCGCCACCGACTTCACCTCCGCCGACCATCTCGAGCGGATGCTGAGTCTGGACAACGTCTTCACCCCCGACGAACTCGGCGCGTGGGCCGCCCGCATCAAGAGTGAGATCGGCGACGGCGCGCACTACCTGTGTGAGCTGAAGATCGACGGCGTGGCGCTGGCGCTGGTCTACCGCGACGGGCGATTGGTCCGTGCGGCGACCCGCGGCGACGGCCGCACCGGCGAGGATGTCACCCTCAACGCCCGCACCATCGACGACGTGCCTGAGAAGCTCACCGGCACAGAGGAGTTCCCGGTTCCGCAGGTGCTCGAGGTCCGCGGCGAGGTGTTCTTCCGGGTAGCCGATTTCGAGGAACTCAACGCAGGACTGGTCGCCGACGGCAAGCCGCCCTTCGCGAACCCGCGCAACAGTGCCGCGGGTTCGCTGCGGCAGAAGAATCCGGCGGTCACGGCGCGGCGCAAGCTACGCATGATCTGCCACGGACTCGGTCACCTGGAAGGCCCTGCGGGCTTCTCCTTTGCCTCACTGCACGACGCCTACCGGGCGCTGGGGCAGTGGGGCCTGCCGGTCTCGACCCACACCGCACAGGTCCAGGGTCTGGAAGCAGTGACCGAACGCATCGCCTACTGGGGTGAGCACCGCCACGACGTCGATCACGAGATCGACGGGGTGGTGGTCAAGGTCGACGAGGTGGCGCTGCAGCGCCGGCTCGGATCGACCTCGCGCGCGCCGCGCTGGGCGGTCGCCTACAAGTACCCACCTGAAGAGGCGACCACCAAACTTCTCGACATCCGCGTCAACGTCGGCCGGACCGGCCGGGTCACGCCGTTCGCCTACATGGAACCGGTCAAGGTGGCCGGGTCGACCGTCGGGCTGGCCACGCTGCACAACGCCTCGGAGGTCAAGCGCAAGGGCGTGCTCATCGGCGACACCGTGGTGATCCGCAAGGCCGGCGACGTCATCCCCGAGGTGCTCGGCCCCGTCGTGGACCTGCGTGACGGGTCCGAGCGCGAGTTCGTCATGCCCACCCACTGTCCCGAGTGCGGAACCGAACTCGCTCCCGCCAAGGAGGGTGATGCCGACATCCGCTGCCCCAACTCGCGCTCGTGCCCGGCGCAGTTGCGGGAGAGGGTGTTTCACGTCGCCGGGCGTGGTGCGTTCGACATCGAGGGCCTGGGTTATGAGGCTGCGACCGCTCTGCTGCAGGCCGGCGTCATCACCGACGAAGGCGACCTGTTCGGCCTCACCGCCGACGATCTGCTGCGCACCGAGCTGTTCACCACCAAGGCCGGCGAGTTGTCGGCCAATGGCAAGCGCCTGCTGGCCCGCCTCGGCCAGGCGAAGGCGCAACCGCTGTGGCGGGTGTTGGTGGCGCTGTCGATCCGCCATGTCGGGCCGACCGCGGCTCGTGCACTGGCGACCGAATTCGGCAGCCTCGAGGCCATCGAATCCGCCTCCGAGGAGCAGCTGGCCGCCACCGAGGGAGTGGGCCCGACCATCGCGGCGGCGGTGATCGACTGGTTCACCGTGGACTGGCACCGCGCGATTGTCGAGAAGTGGCGCGCGGCCGGTGTGCGGATGGCCGACGAACGAGACGCCAGCATCGCGCGCACGCTCGAAGGATTGACCGTGGTGGTGACGGGGTCGCTGACCGGGTTCTCCCGCGACGGCGCCAAGGAAGCGATCATCACCCGGGGCGGTAAGGCGTCTGGCTCGGTCTCGAAGAAGACCGACTACGTCGTCGCCGGGGATTCGCCGGGATCCAAGTACGACAAGGCGATCGAGCTCGGGGTGCCGGTGCTCGACGAGGACGGCTTCAGCCGATTGCTCGAGCAGGGCCCGGAGGGGGTCTAGCCGCCCAGGCCGTGATCGCCGCGACTCACCCCGCGAACGTGGCCGCCTACCCGGAAGGTGGCCACCTACCCGGTGATCGTCGCGACGATGCCGGCGAGGTAGCCCAGTCGGGCCACCTCGCTCGGCCGGAATTCCGGACCGCCGGGGCGACCGAGCACCAGGGCGGTGGCCGGTTCTCCCAGCGGCGCGGCGGCCAACGTGGTGTCCATGTCCCGCCACACCTGCGGCACCCAGTCCGCGGTGGCGTCCAGCGCCTGGGCCCGGTGGATCGGCAGCCACGGCGTTTCCGCTGCCACCGTCTCCGGGGCTCCGGAGCTGCCCACCACCCGCTCGGGACCCGCGTCGTTCAGCCTGGTCACCGTGCACCAGCCGACGCGCAGCACCTTGGGCGCCTGATCGACAAGCACCTGCAACTGCTCGAGCCTGCCGTCGGCAGCCGCGACATGGTCGATCAGCTCGAGCTCGCGGTGAGCCTCGAGCAGCCCGGTGTGCGGCCGGATGCTGTCGACGTAGACCCCTTTGATCTTCTCGGCGGCCGTGATGAGCATGTCCGGCATGGCGCCGGGCGGTAGCTCGACGACGAGATCGTCGACTGCGTAGCCCGCGGCCCGCTCGACCACGTCGAGCGAAAGAATGTCGGCACCCGTGGAGCCCAAGGCCACGGCCAGGGAGCCGAGGCTGCCGGGCCTGTCCTCCAGCTGGACCCGTAGCAGATACGAAGGCACGCGCAACACTGTGTCACGGACTGCCTCACGCGGGCGACTCGGACGACGGCCCCGCCGGGGCGTTGAACTAGGCTTCGTGGTCGTGTCCCAGATCTCCCGAGACGAGGTTGCGCACCTGGCGCGGCTGGCCCGACTCGCCCTGACCGACGGCGAGTTGGACAGTTTCGCCGGCCAGCTCGATGCCATCCTCGGCCACGTCAGCCAGATCCAGGCCGTCGACGTCACCGGCGTCGAGGCCACCGACAACCCGTTGAAGGACGTCAACGTCTTCCGGCCCGATACCCCGGCGCCCTGCCTGACCCAGGACCAGGCGCTCGCCGAGGCGCCGAACGCGGTCGACGGGCGCTTCGCCGTGCCCCGGATCCTCGGAGAAGCAGAGTGAGCGACCTGACGCGGCTCGACGCCGCCACACTGGGCGCGAAGATCGCTGCCAAAGAGGTGTCCTCGACCGAGGTGACCCAGGCTTGCTTGGACCAGATCGCTGCCACCGACGGCGCGTACAACGCGTTCCTGCACGTCGCCGGTGACCAGGCGCTGGCCGCCGCGGCCGCCGTCGACGCCGCACTCGCCGCCGGCGAGAGCCCGGCCTCCCCGCTGGCCGGGGTGCCGCTGGCCCTCAAGGACGTCTTCACCACCACCGACATGCCCACCACCTGCGGGTCGAAGATCCTCGAAGGCTGGATGTCGCCGTACGACGCCACGGTGACCGCGCGGCTGCGCCAGGCCGGCATCCCGATCCTCGGCAAGACCAACATGGACGAGTTCGCCATGGGCAGCTCGACCGAGAACTCCGCGTACGGGCCGACCCGCAATCCGTGGGACACCGAGCGGGTGCCCGGCGGATCGGGCGGTGGCAGCGCGGCAGCCCTGGCGGCCTTCCAGGCGCCGCTGGCCATCGGCTCCGACACCGGCGGGGCGATCCGCCAACCCGCCGCTCTGACCGCGACCGTCGGCGTGAAACCCACCTACGGCACCGTCTCGCGGTACGGGCTGATCGCGTGCGCATCCTCCCTGGACCAGGGCGGACCCTGTGCGCGTACCGTGCTCGACACCGCGCTGCTGCACGCCGTGGTCGCCGGTCACGATCCGCGCGACTCGACCTCGGTCGATGCCGCCGTCCCCGACGTCGTCGGTGCAGCCAAAGCCGGCGCCAACGGTGACCTCAGAGGCGTGCGCGTCGGCGTGGTCAAACAGTTGCGCAGCGGCGAGGGTTACCAGCCGGGTGTGCTGAGTGCGTTCAACGACGCAGTCGACAAGCTCACGGCGCTCGGCGCGGAGGTCAGCGAGGTGGACTGCCCGCACTTCGACTACTCGCTGCCCGCCTACTACCTCATCCTGCCCTCGGAGGTGTCGTCGAACCTCGCGAAGTTCGACGGCATGCGCTACGGCCTGCGCGTCGGTGACGACGGCAGCCACAGCGCCGAGGAAGTGATGGCCCTGACCCGCGCCGCGGGCTTCGGACCGGAGGTCAAGCGGCGAATCATGATCGGTGCCTACGCGCTGTCGGCGGGCTATTACGACGCCTATTACAACCAGGCGCAGAAGGTGCGGACCCTGATCGCGCGCGACCTGGACGAGGCGTACCGCAGCGTGGACGTGCTGGTCTCACCGGCAACGCCGAGCACGGCGTTCCGCCTCGGCGAGAAGGTCGACGATCCGCTGTCGATGTACCTGTTCGACCTGTGCACGTTGCCGCTGAACCTTGCCGGGCACTGCGGAATGTCGGTGCCGGCGGGGCTCTCCCCGGACGACCAGCTGCCGGTGGGGCTGCAGATCATGGCGCCGGCGTTGGCCGACGACCGCCTCTACCGTGTCGGCGCCGCGTTCGAGGTTGCCCGCGGTCCGCTGCCGACGGCGGTCTGAAAGGGCAAGATGGGTCGCATGCGCACGCGAGGAGCGGAACAGACACTGCGCACGCGAGGAGCGAGATAGATCATGCGGATCGGAGTGCTGACCGGAGGCGGGGACTGCCCGGGGCTCAACGCGGTCATCCGGGCGGTCGTGCGCACCTGCGACGCCCGGTACGGCTCGTCGGTGGTGGGTTTCCAGGACGGGTGGCGCGGCCTGTTGGAGAACCGCCGCATCCAGCTGCACAACGACGACCGCAACGATCGGCTGTTGGCCAAGGGCGGCACGATGCTGGGGACCGCGCGCACCAACCCCGACCGGCTCCGTGCCGGGCTCGACGAGATCAAGCAGACGCTCGACGACAACGGCATCGACGTGCTGATCCCGATCGGCGGCGAAGGCACCCTGACCGCGGCCAGCTGGTTGTCCGAGGAGGGTGTGCCCGTCGTGGGGGTGCCCAAGACCATCGACAACGACATCGACTGCACCGACGTCACGTTCGGCCATGACACGGCGCTGAACATCGCCACCGAGGCGATCGACCGCCTGCACAGCACCGCCGAGTCGCATCAGCGGGTCATGCTCGTCGAGGTGATGGGCCGCCACGCGGGCTGGATCGCGCTCAACGCCGGGCTGGCCGCCGGTGCGCACATGACGTTGATCCCCGAACAGCCGTTCGACGTCGAAGAGGTGTGCCGCCTGGTCAAGGCGCGTTTCGTGCGCGGCGACTCGCACTTCATCTGCGTCGTCGCCGAGGGCGCCAAACCTGCGGAGGGCTCGATGCAGCTGCTGCAGGGCGGCATCGACGAGTTCGGCCACGAGCGTTTCACCGGGGTGGCCCAGCAGCTGGCCGTGGAGGTGGAGAAGCGCATCAAGAAAGAGGTGCGCACCACCGTGCTCGGCCACGTGCAGCGCGGCGGCACGCCGACCCCGCACGACCGGGTCCTGGCCACCCGCTTCGGCGTCAACGCCGCAGACGCCGCCCATGCCGGCGAATACGGGATGATGGTGTCGCTGCGCGGCCAGGACATCGGCCGGGTGCCGCTGGCCGACGCGGTCCGCCAACTCAAGCTGGTTCCGCAGAGCCGCTACGAGGATGCGGCGGCGTTCTTCGGCTGACGAAGGCGGCGGGAACCGCCCGCACTAGGATCAGGGGCATGTCTGCCGCCACCGCCGAGCTGCTGGATTACACCGAGGTCATCGCCCGCTACGAGCCGGTCCTCGGTCTCGAGGTGCACGTCGAGCTGTCCACCGAGACCAAGATGTTCTGCAGCTGTGCCAACCGCTTCGGCGGCGAGCCCAACACCCAGGTGTGCCCGGTGTGCCTGGGTATGCCCGGATCGCTCCCGGTGCTCAACCAGGTCGCCGTCGAGTCCGCGATCCGCATCGGCCTGGCGCTCAATTGCGAGATCGTGCCGTGGTGCCGCTTCGCCCGGAAGAACTATTTCTATCCGGACATGCCGAAGAACTACCAGATCTCCCAGTACGACGAACCGATCGCCATCAACGGCCACCTCGAGGTGCCGCTGGACGACGGCAGCACCTGGCGCGTGGAGATCGAGCGGGCACACATGGAAGAGGACACCGGCAAGCTGACCCACCTGGGCAGCGAGACGGGTCGAATCGCCGGCGCCACCACATCGCTGATCGACTACAACCGCGCCGGGGTCCCGCTGATCGAGATCGTCACCAAGCCCGTCGAAGGCGCAGGGGAGCGGGCCCCGGAGATCGCCCGGGCGTACGTGACCGCGCTGCGAGATCTGTTGCGGGGCTTGGGGGTTTCCGATGTCCGGATGGATCAAGGCTCGATGCGGTGCGATTCGAACGTCTCGCTCAAGCCGATCGGGCAGGCCGAGTTCGGCACCCGCACCGAAACCAAGAACGTCAACTCGCTCAAGAGCGTCGAAGTCGCCGTGCGCTACGAAATGCGCAGGCAGGCAGCGGTTCTGGAATCAGGTGGAACCATCCTGCAGGAGACCCGGCACTTCCACGAGGACGGCTACACCTCGCCGGGGCGCAGCAAGGAGACCGCGCAGGACTACCGGTACTTCCCCGAACCCGACCTGGAGCCGGTGGCGCCCAGCGCCGAGCTCGTCGAGCGGCTGCGTGCCACCATCCCCGAGCTTCCGTGGTTGTCGCGCAAACGCATTCAGCAGGACTGGGGTGTGTCCGACGAGGTGATGCGCGACCTGGTCAACATCGGCGCGCTCGATCTGATCGCCGCGACCGTCGACCACGGCGCGTCCAGCGATCAGGCCCGCGCCTGGTGGGGCAACTTCCTGGTGCAGAAAGCCAAGGAAGACGAAGTCGAACTCGACGCGTTGCCGATCACACCGGCCCAGGTCGCCGCCGTGGTCAAGCTCGTCGACGAGGGCAAGCTGTCCAACAAGCTGGCCCGCCAGGTCGTCGAGGGCGTGCTGGCCGGTGAGGGTGAGCCCGAGCAGGTCATGAACGACCGCGGCCTCGCTGTGGTGCGCGACGACTCTCTGATCCAGGCCGCGGTCGACGAGGTGCTGGCTGCCAACCCCGATGTCGTGGAGAAGATCCGCGGCGGCAAGGTCCAGGCGGCGGGAGCCATCGTCGGGGCGGTGATGAAAGCCACCAAGGGCCAGGCCGACGCCGCGCGGGTGCGCGAGCTCGTGATGGCTGCCTGCAGCTAGCACTTCGGTGAAGAAACGCCCCCAGGACCTGGTTTTCCGCATTCTGGCGCACCCGCTGCGGCTGCTGTCGCTGCGTTCGATCGTCATCCTGGCCCAGCTGGGCGTGATCACCCTGGTGCTGACGCTGGGGGTATGGGTGTGGGTCGGGGTCACCAACGACCAGCTCGACCAGCTCGACCGGCGTCTCGATTCGCTGTCCAGCTTCGGCGACGTGAACACGCTGCTGCGCAGTGTGCAGGACGGGACCGGACCCGAGCCCACCGAGAACGGCCTGGTGCGGACCGCCAGGCTGGGAGACGCGACGATCTCGGTCCCCGCTGACGTCGTGTTGCCCGAGCTGCCCGCCGGCTACGCCGACGCCAGCATCGACGGCGTCGAATACCGGGTGCGGACGCTGACCACCGGCAACGCCTCGATCGCGCTCGGCGCACCGCTGGCCGAGACGCAGGCCAGGATCGACTCGCTGCACTGGCGGGTGTTCTGGATCTGCGCGGGGGTGATCCTGAGCACACTTCTGGTCGGTTGGGTGATCTCGCTGATCATGGTCAACCCGTTCCGCCTGCTGGCCCAGCAGGCCAGGGCCATCAATGCGCAGTCCAACCCCGACGAGGTGCAGGTGCGCGGGGTGTGGGAGGCGGTCGAGATCTCCGAAGCGGTCGAGGGCATGCTGGCGCGGATCGGTGACGAACAGCAGCGCACCCGCGCGGCGCTGGAATCGGCGCGCGACTTCGCCGCCGTGGCGTCCCACGAGCTGCGGACGCCGTTGACCGCGATGCGGACCAACCTGGAGGTGCTGCTCACCCTGGATCTGGCGCCCGAGCAGCGCAAAGAGGTGATCACCGACGTCATGCGCACCCAGTCCCGCATCGAGGCGACCCTGGGCGCGCTGGAGCGGCTGGCGCAGGGGGAGCTGACCACCGTCGACGACTTCGTGCCCGTCGACGTGGCCGAACTGCTCGACCGCGCCGCCCACGATGCCATGCACAACTATCCCGGGCTGGACGTGTCGCTGGCCTCCTCGACGTCGGTGTTGATGCTCGGCATGCCCGCCGGTCTACGGCTGGTCATCGACAACGCGATCGCCAACGCCGTCAAACACGGCGGCGCCACCCAGGTCAGGCTCAGCGTGGTGTCATCGTCGGAGGGTGTCGAGATTGCCGTCGACGACAACGGTGCCGGTGTGCCGGAGCAGGAGCGGGCGACGGTGTTCGAACGCTTCCACCGCGGTACCACCGCGTCGCGGTCCGGTTCGGGCCTGGGGCTGGCTTTGGTGGCGCAGCAGGCCGAGATCCACGGCGGCACCGCGGCCTTGGAGGTCAGTCCGCTGGGCGGTGCCCGGCTGATGCTGAGGCTGCCCGGTCACGGTCCGCAGTAGCAGAGCGTCTCGATCAGGTCTTCTCGTCGTTGGTCCGCGGGAACCCGCCGCCCTGCGGGAACAACGGGAACACCACGTCGTCGAGTCGCTCGGCGTCGCCGGCGGTCTTGTTGACCGTGGCGCCCCAGATGTTGCCGTCGGGCGACACCTGCAGCGCCCACGCGTGACCGTGCTGGTCCTGGCGCACGACTTCGGGCTCGCCGGTCACCGCGCCGGTATCGGGGGACAACCGCACGGCGACGGTCTGCTTCGTGTCCACGAGATTCACCAGGATGGTGCCGTCCAGCGCCGCGCAGCCGGCCACACCCGGCCGGTCCGGCCAGGTCCACACCTCCGAAACCACCGAGTTCTTGGTGATGCGCTGCAATCGGTCGCCGGTGGCGGTGCGGTCGGTGACATAGAGCGACTGGTCGGCCGGGTCGATGCAGGTTCCGCCCGCCGCGCCCAGTCCCGACAGTGCGGTCGTGGTGGGCGCTTGGTCGACGGTCGTGGGCTGCTCGATGCGCAGCAGCTTGCCCGCCATCGACGCGGGATCCGCGGCCAGCGCGGCGTTGCCGGCGTCACCGGTCTGCACCATCAGCGTCGTCGGGCTGGAGAAGATCAACGAGCCCCGGTTACCGGTGGTGCCCTTGGGAATGCCGGTCAGGATCGGCTTGGGGATGTCGCCGTCGGCGATGCGGATCACCCGGTTGTCGGTCGGGGTGGTGATGTAGGCATACATCAGCCGGTCCTGCGAATAGGTGGGTGACAGCACGATGTCCATCAGGCCGCCGTCCCCGGTCGGATCCACGGGAATCACGGTCTTGACGGTGGGCTCTGCGCGCACCGACACCTGCTTGACGGCACCGGTCATCCGCTCGCCCACCAGCGCGGACTGACTGTCCGGCAGCATGATCAGCCCGCTGGTGCTCTCCAGGCAGCCCTGCATGACGCCGGGTGCCGGGCATTCCTTCGGGAACGGCTTGGCGGGCAGCGGCGGCGGAGGTGTCGGGGTGGTGGTGGGCCCCGGGGCCAGCTCGGGCTCGGTGGTGAACGGCTGCGACTGGGCGGAATCGAACCTGGCGCAGCCGGCGACCGCCAGAAGTCCCGCGCACATCAAGGCACACACCGCGGTAGCGGCTGTGCGTGCCGACCGGCGCTTTCTCATGCTGGCCAGGTTACGGATCGTGCGGCGGTGCGCGCCACGCGCTACCCGCGCATGCTGCGCCAACAGGTGCGAAGGCGCGCCGGGCTAATTCCCGAGCAGCGGCGCAGCAGCACTTACCCTGGCTGTTGTGACGAGTCCCCATGACCCCAGCGCCTGGCAGCGGCCCGACGACTCGGGCCGGCCCGCCTCGGCGCGGCTGGTGGACCCCGAGGACGACCTGCATTCGCCGACTTTCGGCGGCGACACCGAGACGACGGCGATCCCGCGGTACGACACCCCGAAGTCGACCACCGACCAGACGCCGTTCGGGCTGATGAACGACCCGGAGCCGCTGCCGTACGTGCAGCCGTCCGCCGGGCTGGCCCCCGGCGCCTACGGCTCGACAGCGACGCCGACCGAGGTCGAGCCGGCCGACCCGGCCAGTTCTGACCGGCGCGGCACCCAGGATCTCGGTTTGTTGCTGCTGCGTGTGGCGGTCGGGGCGCTGTTCATCGGTCACGGTCTGCAGAACCTGTTCGGCTGGTGGGGTGGCTCCGGGGTGAGCGAGTTCCGCGACTACCTCGCCGAGCTCGGCTTCCGCTACGCCGACATCCTGGCCTATGTCGCCGCGGGCGGTCAGGTCGCTGCCGGCGTGCTGCTGGTTGTCGGCCTGTTCACCCCGGTGGCAGCGGCCGGAGCGCTGGCCTACCTGGTCACCGGCATGCTGGCCGAGGTTGCGGACGCACACGACGAGGCCCGGCTGTCGGCATTTCTCACCGACGGCCACCAGTACGAGGTGATCCTGCTGTGCGCTGTCGCGGCGATCATCCTGATCGGGCCGGGCCGCTACGGCCTCGACGCCGGGCGGGGCTGGGCGCGCCGCCCGTTCATCGGTTCGTTCGCCGCACTGGTGCTCGGGATCGGCGCCGGGGTGGCGATCTGGGTACTGCTCAACGGCACCAACCCCTTGGCGTGACACACGCCGTGCTTGATTGGCGTGACCCACGCCGTGCTTGATTGGCGTGACCCACGCCGTGCCTCACGAGTAAGGGTTGGGGACCCGCCCGTCGCTGGCAGCGGTCAGCAGCGGCAGCGTCGCGAAGGTCACCGCCGGCAACGACACCTCTGTGCCGTCGTGCAGGCGGGCCAGCGCCCACGCCCGGCGGCCGAACCGCAGCCCGGCGATCTCGTCCCATCGGACGGCCCGGCTGCTGAGCAACGTGCGGGCGGTGACGCCGTCGCGGTCGGCGACGGTGCGGTAGCGCGCGATGGCCACCGACGCAAAGACCGGGATGAGCAGCAGCAATGCCCACCAGGGCGGTCCGGCCAGCACGATCGACAGCATCGCGAAAGCCAGGATCAACACCGCGATGTGTGCCATCGGAGAGATCTTGATGACGACCGGCGTCGACGCTGACGCCGAAGGTGTGCCCATGTCGCCATCATCCCATCGGCGCCGGCCGCCCCGGCACGCCGGGCGAATTTGACCTTTCGCCAGTTCGGAAGCTACCGTCGTGGCTTATGTGGACCACCCCGGGACTGGTAGTAATTGGGTTGCGCGTTGATGCCGCGCTGGCCCTCACCCGGGTATAGCCACCACAGCATCGACGCGCAACCCTCGTTCAGCCGCCGGGCTGACGGGGGTTTTTTCTTGCCCGATTGACAACAGACACAAGAGACCGAGGACATCGTGAGCGCACCCACCACGCGAGCACCCGAACAGTCGGAGATGCCGGCAAACGGCGGTCACCTCCCAACCGGCGCGAAGGCCACCCCTGCGCAGCCGAAACGGATTGCCCCGCAGCAGATGACCGGAGCCCAGGCGGTGATCCGCTCGCTCGAGGAGCTCGATGTCGACGTCGTCTTCGGCATCCCCGGCGGCGCGGTGCTGCCGGTCTACGACCCGCTGTTCGACTCCGACAAGCTGCGTCACGTGCTGGTGCGCCACGAGCAGGGCGGTGGTCACGCTGCCAGCGGGTACGCCCACGCCACCGGCCGGGTCGGGGTCTGTATGGCGACCTCGGGTCCCGGGGCCACCAACCTGGTGACGCCGCTGGCCGACGCCTACATGGATTCGATCCCGGTGGTGGCGATCACCGGCCAGGTCGGCCGGGCCCTGATCGGCACGGACGCGTTCCAGGAAGCCGACATCTCCGGCATCACGATGCCGATCACCAAGCACAACTTCCTGGTGCGCAACGGCGACGACATCGCCCGCGTCATCGCCGAGGCGTTCCACATCGCCGCCAGCGGACGCCCCGGGCCAGTGCTCGTCGACATCCCCAAGGACGTGCTCCAGGGCCAGTGCACGTTCGCCTGGCCGCCGCAGTTCGAACTGCCCGGGTACAAGCCGAACACCAAGCCGCACAACCGACAGATCCGGGAAGCGGCCAAGCTCATCGCCGAGGCGCGCAAGCCGGTGCTCTACGTCGGTGGCGGCGTCATCCGTGGTGAGGCGACCGACCAACTGCTGGACCTGGCCGAGCTGACCGGCATCCCGGTCGTGACGACGCTGATGGCACGCGGCGCGTTCCCCGACGGCCATCCCCAGCACATGGGCATGCCCGGCATGCACGGCACCGTGGCTGCGGTGGCC
>CAXEZH010000293.1:0-18030 GCA_964000695.1 uncultured Mycolicibacterium sp.
GGCTCTGGCCGCCCACCGGTTCGAGCACCACCCGGGCGGGGTCGCCGCCGATGCGTCGCATCACCGAGCGGGGATAGTTGTTCGACTTCCCCAGCACGGCCGGCATCGGCCCGGAAATCTCGAACTGCCGCAACCCGAACACCGTGTCGATGGCGGCGGCTACCTGAGCAGCGTCGGCGTCGGTGTCCTGCAGCGCCGCGCGGGCCGCGGCGGTGGCCAGCTCAACTGCGGACATGCCCCGGTAGTCGGGATCGTCGATGCGTTCGGTGAACTGTCCGACGCCGATGATGACCGGCGTGCGCTCGTCAACTGCCATGTTCAGCTCCTCTTGAGTTACTTCGAGAGGCTAATAGAACGTGTTCCTGTCAGGCGACTCGGGTCAGCGGATCCGGGTGCGTGCCGGTGCCCGAAATGCGACATCGCACACGCGCCGGGCACGTGTGCGATGTCGGATGACGGAATCAGCGCCGCGACCGTACGGTTCCTGACGGAAAATCGAGGATTCTCGTCACAAACCGTACGTTCGCCGGGCGTCTACTGCGATTCGAGGATCTCGCGGGCGAGCCGGGCCGTCTCCGACGGCGTCTTGCCCACCTTCACGCCGGCGGCCTCGAGGGCCTCCTTCTTGGCGGCGGCGGTACCCGACGACCCGGACACGATGGCCCCCGCGTGGCCCATGGTCTTGCCCTCCGGTGCGGTGAAGCCCGCGACGTAGCCGACCACCGGCTTGGAGACGTTGGCCTTGACGTAGTCGGCGGCACGTTCCTCGGCGTCACCGCCGATCTCGCCGATCATGACGATGACCTTGGTCTCGGGATCCTTCTCGAACGCCTCGATGGCGTCGATGTGGGTGGTGCCGATGACCGGGTCGCCGCCGATGCCGATGGCGGTGGAGAATCCGAGATCGCGCAGCTCGTACATCATCTGGTAGGTCAGCGTGCCCGACTTCGACACCAGACCGATCGGACCCTTGCCGGTGATGTTGTTCGGCGTGATGCCGACCAGCGACTCACCGGGGGTGATGATGCCCGGGCAGTTGGGGCCGATGATGCGGGTCTTCTGCCCCTTCTCGACGTTATAGGCCCACGCATACGCCGTGTCCTGCACCGGGATGCCCTCGGTGATGACCACCAGCAGCGGGATCTCGGCGTCGATGGCCTCGATGATGGCGTCCTTGGCGAACTTCGGCGGCACGAAGGCGATCGACACATCCGCGCCGGTCTCCTTCATGGCCTCGGCGACGCTGCCGAACACCGGCAGCTCGATCTCCTTGCCGTCTTTGTCTTCATGCGTGACGGTCGTGCCGGCCTTGCGCGCGTTGACGCCGCCGACGATCTGGGTGCCGGCCTTGAGCATCAGCTTGGTGTGCTTGGTGCCCTCGCCGCCGGTGATGCCCTGGACGATGACCTTGGAGTCCTTGTTGAGGAAGATAGACATTCTGTTGCGCCCCTACTTGTTCGCCAGCTCGGCGGCCTTGTCGGCGCCGGAGTCCATGGTGTCGGCCTGGATGACCAGAGGATGGTTGGCCTCGGCCAGAATCCGGCGGCCCTCGTCGACGTTGTTGCCGTCGAGGCGCACCACGAGCGGCTTGTTGGCCTCGTCACCGAGGATCTTGAGCGCGTTGACGATGCCGTTGGCGACCGCGTCGCAGGCGGTGATGCCACCGAACACGTTGACGAACACGCTCTTGACCTGCTCGTCGCCCAGGATGACGTCCAGCCCGTTGGCCATCACCTCGGCCGACGCGCCGCCGCCGATGTCGAGGAAGTTGGCGGGCTTGACCCCGTTGTGCTTCTCGCCGGCGTAGGCGACGACATCGAGCGTGGACATCACCAAACCCGCGCCGTTGCCGATGATGCCGACCTCACCGTCGAGCTTGACGTAGTTGAGGTCGTTCTCCTTGGCCTTGAGCTCGAGCGGATCGGTGGCGTCCTTGTCCTCGAACTCGGCGTGCTCGGGGTGGCGGAAGTCGGCGTTGGCGTCGAGGGTGACCTTGCCGTCCAGCGCCAGGATCTGGTCGTCCGGCGTCCGGACGAGGGGGTTGACCTCGACCAGGGTGGCGTCCTCTTTGACGAACACCTCCCACAGCTTGGCGATCGTCACGGCCGCGGCGTCGAGCACCTCGGCGGGCAGGTGGCCCTTCTCGGCGATCTCCCGGGCGAACGCCTCGTCGACACCCTTGGTCGCGTCGACGGGGATGCGGGCCAGCCGGTCGGGCTTGGTGGCGGCGACCTCTTCGATCTCCACGCCGCCTTCGACAGAGCACATAGCCAGGTAGGTGCGGTTGGCGCGGTCCAGCAGGAAGGAGATGTAGTACTCCTCGGCGATGTCGCTGGCCTCGGCGACCAGCAACTTCTTGACCACGTGGCCCTTGATGTCCAGGCCGAGGATGTTCGACGCGTGGGTGAATGCGTCATCGGGGGTGGCGGCGTACTTCACGCCACCGGCTTTGCCGCGGCCACCGGTCTTGACCTGCGCTTTGACCATGACGGGCCGGCCGATCTCGGTGGCGATCGCCTTGGCGTCATCGGCCGAGTCGGTCACCCGGCCCGGGGTGGTGGGAACGTTGTGCTTGGCGAACAGCTCTTTCGCCTGATACTCGAAGAGATCCATGGACTCCGGAACATCCCTGTCTGCGTCGACGGTAGAAAGTTTTGTGCCCGACGGGCTCCGGAGGAACTTTATCCACACGAGCGCGGCCGGTCGCCACCGCCCACCTCTCATGTGGTCGATCTCACCGGGGCCCTCGTGGTGATTCAGGTCACATTCACCGAGGGACTATCGTCTCGGGTTGCCACAAGTATTGGGATTTGGTTAACGTCCCTGTGGTCAAGATAACGGTCCGATCACGACGGCCCATGCGGCTCACGACGAATTAAGGACTCCTCAGGTTGCCTCAGCATCGCGCGCGCCGGACAACTGCAGCCGTTGTGGCACCGATTCCGTCCGAGAGCCCGTCCGAGGTCACGGACATCATCCCGTTCAACGAGTTCGGGGATCTCGCCGAGCTCGACGTCCTCTCGCAGGCCGCGTTCGACAAGGAATCGCAGGTCATCGCCGCCCCCGAGCTCGACGATCTGCATGACACCGACGATCTCGCGCCGCTTGAGCTGGCGGTCCCCACGCAATTCCGGGCTGAGCCGCGCGCCGAGCGCCGCACCCACGCCTACCGGGACAGCCACACCGACCTGAGCGACGGCACCGCCACCACCGATGTCATCGACATGCGCGGGCACCGCGCGGCCGCGCACCGCAAGCCCGAGGTGCCGATCAAGGGTCGCCTGATGGTCGCGGCCATGGCAGTGGGCGCCACGGCGGCCGGCGCCTACACGATGTCCAACAGCACCCAGCAGAGCTCCGAGAGCACTGTTCTGGCCGCCGACCAGACGTCGACCGGCGGAGCGACCATCACCGGGTCCGTCGACGGCATGCAGGTCGTCACGGTGGCTCCCGCCGTCAACTCCGCGATACACGCCGAAGAGATCACCAAGGCCGCCGCCTACGCCCAGGAACGCGCCGAACGCGAAGCCCGCCTGATCCGACCGCAGTTCGTGATGCCGACCCGCGGGGTGTGGACCTCCGGGTTCGGCTACCGCTGGGGCGTGCTGCACGCGGGCATCGACATCGCCAACGCCATCGGCACGCCCATTCTCGCCGCCGCCGACGGTGTTGTGATCTCCGCCGGCTACCAGGGCGGCTACGGCAACATGGTCAAGCTCCGCCACGCCGACGGAACCGTCACCCTGTACGGCCACAACAGCGCCGTTCTGGTCAACGTCGGCGAGCGGGTGATGGCCGGCGACCAGATCGCCAAGATGGGCAACACGGGCAACTCGACCGGACCCCACTGTCACTTCGAGGTGCACCTGAACGGCACTGACCGGGTGGACCCGGTCGGCTGGCTGGCCAAGCACGGGCTGACGCCCGGCAGCTACGTTGGCTGAGTGGCCGACGGAGACACCTCACCGGACAGCGACGACAGCACTCGCATCCTTCGTCGCGCCCCGCTGAACACCGGCGCGCAGCCTGCCGCCTCGGACCTGCCTGCCGGGTCGGACCCGCCGACCGGATGGGTCCCGTCCCATCCGCCAGAACCACCAACCAGGTCGATTCCGCCCACCGGACCGAAACCGCACACCGGATCGGAACCGCCGACCGGTCTCATCCGACGACACCCCACCGGCGCCCAACCTGCCATCGACGATCCGGCTACCCAGATCGTGCCCCGGGCCAAACCGATCGCGGTCGGTCCGTCCCGCCGGGCGCGGGCCAACCCGACCTCGGCGATCGCGACCTCAGTGGCGAGCATCGTCTCGGGATGGGCAACGGCCGTCATCGCCACCGACCTGATCGCCGGCTGGTGGTCGACCGATCCGTTGTTCTGCGTCGCGGTGGGCTTCCTCACCACCATTTCCGCGGCGGCCACCATCACCGGGGTGATCGCACTGCTGCTACGCCGGCGCAACGGACGGCTGCTGGTGGTGGTCGGGGCGGTCATCGCCCTGCTCATCTTCGCGAGCCTGTTCGTGGCGGGGGCAGCGCTGCCCGCGCTGATCTACGCCATGCCGGTGCTGCCCCTGGCGTCGGTCATGGCCGCGCTGCTGCCGGCCACCGCCGCCTGGAACCGGTCCGGCTGACCCGAAGCTAGAGCTTGGCCACCGGCGCGTGGTTGTGCATCAGCTTGACCCGCCCCGCGCTGCCGAAGTCGATCAGCGACATCGCGGACTCACCGACACCCGACACCTCCTCGACCCGGCCCAGCCCGTACTTGTCGTGGGTGACGCGGTCGCCGGGTTCGAGCACCAACAGCGGACGTTTGCCGGCCGCCGGGCGCATCGGCGACGGTCGCGGCGTGCCGAACCGGCCCGCGCCGCTCACCGGTGCCGACAGCGACGACGCCGGCTGCTCGGTGCGGCGCCAGTCGATGAGCTCCTGGGGGATCTCGCGCAGGAACCGCGACTCGGGGTTGAGCATCGGCTGGCCCCAGGAGGAGCGCACCTTGGCCCGACTCAGATACAACCGCTGGCGGGCGCGGGTGATCCCGACGTAGGCCAGCCGCCGTTCCTCGGACAACTCGACCGGATCTCCGAGCGCACGCATGTGCGGGAACATGCCGTCCTCCCACCCGGTGACGAACACCACCGGGAACTCCAGCCCCTTGGCGGTGTGCAGCGTCATCATCGTGACCACGCCGGCACCGTGCTCGGGGATGTCGTCGGCGTCGGCGACCAGCGACACCCGCTCGAGGAAGGCGGCGAGCACGCCGGTGTCCGGGATGTCCTCGTCCACCGGGTCCGCGCCGTCCTCGCCGGCCAATGCTCGCGCGTTCGCGAGGTCGATGCTGAATTCGTGGGCGACACTGACCAATTCGTTGAGGTTGTCCAGCCGCGCCAGGTCCTGCGGGTCGCTCGACGATTCAAGTTCGGCGCGATAGCCCGTGCGGTCCAGCACCGCCTCGACGAGCTCGCCCAACTCCCCGTCGAGCATGCCCCTCAGTTCGTCGAGCAGCCCGACGAAACCCGCGATCGCCTTCTCTGCCCGCGTGTTGAGCATCGGCACGCGGCCCTCGGCGGCCGCGACCAGCGCGTCGTTGAAATTCAGACCGGTGTTCTCGGCGTGCACGGCCACGCAGGCCTCGGCCCGGTCGCCGATACCGCGGCGCGGGGTGTTCAGGATGCGCCGCATGCTCACCGAATCGCCGGGGTTGTCCAGTACCCGCAGGTAGGCGACGATGTCGCGAATCTCGCGGCGTTCGTAGAAGCGCACTCCCCCGACGACCTTGTAGGGGATGCCGGCGCGGATGAACACCTCCTCGATCGCCCGGGAGGAGTTGTTGGTGCGGTAGAAGACCGCGACGTCGTTGTAGGAGAAGTCGCCGACGGAATCGGACAGGGCGTCGATCTCCTGCGCGACGAACCGGGCCTCGTCGTGTTCATTGTCGGCGACGTATCCGACGATCAGCTCACCCTGACCGGAGTCTGTCCACAGCCGCTTCTCCCGCCGGCCGGTGTTGCGCGCGATGACGGAGTTGGCCGCGTTGAGGATCGTCTGAGTGGACCGGTAGTTCTGCTCGAGCAGAATCGTTGTCGCGTCAGGAAAGTCGCGTTCGAAGTCCTCGATGTTGCGGATCGTCGCGCCGCGGAACGCATAGATGGACTGATCCGCGTCACCGACCACGCACAGCTCGGCCGGCGGCACCGTGTCGGTGTCGGGCGCCCCCACTCCCACCAACTCGCGCACCAGCACGTACTGGGCGTGATTGGTGTCCTGGTATTCGTCGACCAGGATGTGCCGGAATCGACGCCGGTAGTACTGGGCGATCTGCGGGAACGCCTGCAGCACGGCCACCGTCTCGCCGATCAGGTCGTCGAAATCCAGCGCGTTGGCCGCCCGCAGCCGGCGCTGATACTCGGCGTACACCTCGGCGATGACGCGAGCCAGATCGTCGGCCGCCTCAGATGCCTCCGCGGCGGCCTGCTCGGGCCCGATCAACTCGTTCTTCAGGTTCGAGATGCCGTTGGCCAACAGCCGAGGCGAATGGCGCTTGGTGTCCAGGCCCATGTCCTTGCCGATCATCAGCAGCAGCCGGCGCGAATCGTCGGCGTCATAGATCGAGAAGTTCGAGTTCAGCCCGGCCACCAGCGAGGCCTGGTTGCGCAGAATCCGCACACAGGTCGAGTGGAACGTCGAGACCCACATGCTGCGTGCCCGCGGACCCACCAGACCCACCACCCGCTCGCGCATCTCCGCGGCCGCCTTGTTGGTGAACGTGATCGCCAGAACCTGCCCCACCCCTACGTCGCGAGCGGCCAGCAGGTAGGCGATGCGGCGGGTGAGCACCGCCGTCTTTCCCGAACCGGCACCGGCGACGATCAACAGCGGGCTTCCCTCGTGCAACACCGCCTGGCGCTGCTGCGGGTTCAACCCGTCCAGCAGCTGATCGGTGTCGCTCGCCGGGGACGTCATCGGAAAAGGTGCAGTCATATGCGGACAAACCTACCGCTGCGAACCGACACTCTTTGCGCTGGCACGGCAGGTAGTGGCACACTCAGTGGGTGCTCAACGCGCAGCCCGGCAACTCGCTCCTCACCCGAGGGGCTCACTGCCGATTTTTCTACGGGTACCGGCCAGCGGTGCCCGTGGTCTAGCTGCTTCCCAGAGCCCCGCGGTCCGCTTCCGGATCCGGGGCTCGTTTCTTGTGTGAGGCCTGAAACCGGATGAGACCAGACCCTTCACACAACGGAAATTCGGAGAACCACGAGATGACGACGATGGAAACCGCTGCAGCCTCCTCGGACTCCTCCCAGGAGCTCGACGCCTCGGACATCGATGCCCTGCGCCAGGAGATCGACCGGCTCGACGCCGCGATCCTCGAGGCGGTGCAACGGCGGACCCAGGTCTCGCAGCTGATCGGCAAGGCACGCATGGCCTCCGGCGGCACGCGGCTGGTGCACAGCCGGGAGATGAAGGTCATCGAGCGCTACAGCGTGCTCGGCGCGGAGGGCAAGAACCTCGCGATGCTGCTGTTGCGTCTGGGCCGCGGCCGCCTCGGGCACTGATCTCACCCGCTGTCGGCGGCTGCCCGCGCGTCATCGCCGGTAGACACCCTGAGGTCACCGGGGGTCACTTCGGCTGCACCGCCTCCACCAGCCACGGGGTGAGCCATTCCACCGCCTCCGGAGTGGGGTGCACCCCGTCGCTGCGCATGCGGATGCCGTCGACCTTGGTGGTGTAGTAGCCGTTGGGGCTCAGCTTCTCGTTCAGGTCGGCCACGGTGACGTTGGGCCGGTCGTCGACGACACCGCGCAGCAGCTCGTTCCAGGTGTCGACCCGCTCCGGGTGGTCCTCGGGGTAGAGGCTGCCGTCGGGCTTCTCGGCGCGCCGGTTGTACGGCTCGGTGGTGACGACGATGCGGGCCCCGGTCGAGCCGAGGATGTCGAGTGCACGCCGGAGCTCGGCCCGTAGATACGAGTCGTAGGCTTCGTCGCCGATGTGCGTCCAGCGTCCCTCGTTCATCCGGTCGACGATCTCCCACCGCCCGACGACCAACAGCACCACGTCGGGGCGTTCGTAGGAGATCCGCTGACTCCACCGGCTGGGCCAGGCATCACACTCCGGCTTCTGGTCGAGCTCCTGACCCACGTACTCGTACGGGCCGCCGCGGGCGATGCCGCAACCGATGGTCGTGTAATCGGCGAAGTGCACCCCAGGCGTCGGCGGCAGATACCGCATCAGCGTCCACGCGATCGAGTCACCGAACACCGCCACCCGCATGTCACCGGGCGCGCCCGGGCGCGGTGGCGGTGCGACCTCGACAGGCACCTCGGGCGCGACCAACGCCGCGGAATCGACCAGCGGTCCCGGCACCGGTGTCTGAGGAGTCAACTTCACCGGCACGAGCGTCATCGCCACCATCGCCGCGGTTGCCGCCGAGGCAGCAGCCAACGGCAGCATCGGCACGGAGACCGGCCGCCACTCACGGATCGGCTGTTCGATCAGCCACCACGACACGGCGGCGACGGCGAGGGTCGCCGCACAACGCAGCGCGAACAACTGCCAGCCCGTCACGCCGGTGCGCTCGCCGTTGACCAGCAGGAAGATCGGCCAGTGCCAGAGGTAGACCCCGTAGGAGATCGCGCCGAGGCCCACCAGCGGCGCCGCTGACAACAACCGCGCGACGGGGCCCTCCTGATCGAGCGCGACCGGCGCGATGACCAGCACAGCGGCCACCGCCACCACGATCAGCAGGCCGTGTCGGAATTCCTCGGCACTGCCGGTGGCACTGTGGGCGGCCAGCACGAGCATCACCAGCCCGAGCGCGGGCAGCAACCGGGCCGTCCAACGGGTCCAGCGGGAGCGCAGCACCGTGACCCCAGCGGCCAGACCGCGCCAGTCCCGCACCACCAGCGCAGCGGCGGCGGCGCCGACGAGCAACGCCTGTACGCGGGTGTCGGTGCCGAAGTAGACACGGTTGAGAGATGCGTCGCCGGCCAGCGTCATGCTGGCCGCTGCCGACGCGAGCACCCCGGCGCAGGCGAGGACGAACACCGCCGTGCGGAGCGCGCGCGGGGTCAACGGCGTGCCGCGACGGTAAGCCAGCGCGGCGAGACCCGCGACCACGGCCGTCACCATCAGCGGCCAGAGCAGGTAGTACTGCTCCTCGACGGCCAGCGACCACGTGTGCTGCAGCGGCGACGGCGGCGCCCCGTGACTGAAGTAGTCGGTGTGCTGAGCGACGAACAGCCAATTGGACATCCAGAACAGGGCGGCCACGGCTTCGTCGCGCAGGTTGGCGGTGGCTTCTGCGGCGAACAGTTCGCGGGCGGCCACCACGGCCAGCACCATCACGATCAGCGCGGGCAGCAACCGCCGGGCTCGGCGAATCCAGAAGCCTTTCAGACCGATCCGGCCGGTGCGGCCGACCTCGTCCAGCAGCAGCGAGGTGATCAAGAACCCACTGAGCACGAAGAACACGTCGACGCCGAGGAATCCGCCGGACATTCCCGGAATACCGCCATGGTCGGCGAGCACCAGCGCGACCGCGATCGCTCGGACACCGTCGAGCGCAGCGATGCCACGACCCGGGCTGACGTAGCGGCGCGGCCCCACACGGATCGGCGCCGCACTCACTGCGTTGCCGGATTTGACGGCTCGGCCGGCAATGCCGGGTTTGACGGCTCGGCCGTCGTGGCCGGTCTTGACGGCTCGGCCGTCGGTCACGTTTCGGGACCCTCCTTGCTGCTGTCGAACAAGGAAGTTTATGGGTTCGCGAGGGGCCCGCCGGGGAGGCGCGCGGCTGCCGGGTCGGGACCTCTTCTTTGACTTAGAGCGCGCGCGAACTTCTAGTCTTCAGTACGTGGCGGACGAGGCCGAGGCAACGACCCTGACGGTGGCCCAGGTTGCGGCGGTCATCGGTGTGTCAGCGCACACGCTCAGATACTACGAGCGCTCAGGTCTGATCCCTCCGATCCGGCGGAACTCCGGCAACCGGCGACGGTATTCGACTTCGGATGTCGAATGGCTGAGGTTCCTGCTCCGGCTGCGCGAAACGGGGATGTCGATCGCACAGATGAGACGGTACGCCGAGCTGCGAGCCGGCGGTGCGGCGACGACGGCGACTCGCCTGGCAATGCTCGAGGCGCATCGAAATGCATTGCAGGAGAAGATCACGCGGCTGCGAAACCACGAGAAAGCACTCGAATCGAAGATCGCCACGTACCGTCACGACCTCGCTGCAAACGGCGCGGGGAATGTTCGCCAGAAGGGCACCGATACCGATGGATGAAGCCACCACTCGCACGCAACGCTACGAACACGGACGGGCGGTGCTCGAAGCGGTCGACGGGACCGCGGGAGTGAACGTGATCGAGTCGCTCCGCGACGTCTCCCCCGAACTGGGCGAGCAGATCGTGGCCTGGGGTTTCGGGGAGATATATTCCCGGCCGGAGCTCGAACCGCGCGACAGGCAGCTGGTCACGCTCGGAATGCTCACTGCACTCGGCGGTTGTGAACCGCAACTGGACGTCCACATCAACGCGGGTCTCAACGTCGGCCTGAGCCCGCAGCAGATCATCGAGGCATTCCTGCACTCGGCGGTCTACTGCGGGTTCCCACGGGCATTGAACGCCACATTCACCGCGAAGAAAGTGTTCGCGGAACGTGGGCTCCTCCCGCTGACGTGACCACGTCGGCCGACCCGCCTATTTGGTGAGGGCGATGTACTTGGTGTCGAGGTACTCCTCGATCCCCTCACTGCCGCCTTCCCGTCCGAAGCCGGACTCCTTGATGCCGCCGAACGGCGCGGCCGCGTCGGAGATCACACCCCGGTTGACCCCGACCATGCCGGACTGCACACCCTCGGCGACCCGCAGCGCCCGGTCCAGCGACTGGGTGTAGACGTAGGCCGCCAACCCGTATTCGGTGTCGTTGGCCGCCGCGATGCCTTCCTCCTCGGTGTCGAACCCGGCGATCGGCGCCACCGGTCCGAACACCTCCTCCTTGAGTATCCGGGCGTCGGCGGGCACGTCGGTCAGCACGGTGGCGGGATAGAAATGCCCCGGCCCACCGGGGGCGACGCCGCCGATGGCAACCGTCGCGCCGCGCGACACCGCGTCAGAGACGAGTTCCGTCACCGTGTTCACCTGCTTGGCGTTGATGAGCGGACCGAGGGTGGCCGACTCGTCGAGCCCCTTGCCGAGGGTGAACTCACTCATCCGCTTGACGAACTTCTCGGTGAACTCCTCGCGCACCGCGTTGGCGACGTGGAATCGGTTGGCTGCGGTGCACGCCTCGCCGCCGTTGCGCATCTTGGCCAGGATCGCGCCGTCGACGGCGGCGTCGACGTCGGCGTCGTCGAACACCACGAACGGCGCGTTGCCGCCGAGTTCCATCGACGTCCGCAGCAGCTTGTCCGCCGACTGCTTGACCAACGCCTTGCCCACGCCGGTCGATCCGGTGAAGGTGAGCTTGCGCAGCCGTCCGTCGTTGATCAGCGCTTCGGTGACCGCACCGGGGTTGCTGGTCGGCAGCACCGACAGCACACCCTTGGGCAACCCGGCCTCGTCCATCAGCTTGGCCAGCAACAGCATCGTCAACGGTGTTTCCTGGGCCGGTTTGACGATCATCGTGCAGCCCGCAGCGAACGCCGGGCCCATCTTGCGGGTGCCCATCGCGAGCGGGAAGTTCCACGGCGTGATCGCGTAGCAGGGACCCACCGGCTGCTTGGTGACCATGATGCGGCCGTTACCGGCGGGGCTCGGGGTGAACCGGCCGTCGATGCGGACCGCCTCCTCGGCGAACCAGCGGAAGAACTCGGCCCCGTAGGTGACCTCACCCTTGCTCTCGGCGACGACCTTGCCCATTTCGAGTGTCATCAGGGCGGCGATGTCGTCGGCGCGCTCGGTGATCGTCTCGAACACCGAGCGCAGAATTTCGCCCCGCTTGCGCGGCGGGGTGGCGGCCCACTCCGCCTGCACCGCGCAGGCGGCGTCCAGTGCAGCGGTGGCGTCCTCGGCAGTGGCGTCGGCCACGGCGGTCAGCACCTGGTCGTCGGAGGGGTCGAGCACATTGAACGTCGACGAGGACGCACGTTCCTGCCCGCCGATCCACAGCCCGGTCGGTACCGATTCCAGCAGTGCGGAAGTATCCATACCTCCATCATTTACCCCTTCGTTCGCCTGGCCGCACTAGGGTTCTGAACATGGGTTCTGACATCACTGCCACGACCGCATGGCAGGCACTGTCCCGCCATCACGCCGACGTCGCCGCCACGAGCTTGCGTGACCTTTTCGCCGAGGATTCCGCCCGCGGTTCCGAGCTGGCGTTGACCGTCGGCGACATGTACATCGACTACAGCAAGCACCGTGTCACCCGCGAGACGCTCGACCTGCTGATCGAGCTGGCACGGGCAGCCGAGCTGGAATCCAAGCGCGACGCGATGTTCTCCGGCGTGCACATCAACACCTCCGAGGACCGGGCGGTGCTGCACACCGCGCTGCGACTGCCCCGGGATGCGGCGTTGACCGTCGACGGGCAGGACGTGGTGTCCGACGTGCACGAGGTGCTCGACCGGATGGGTGAGTTCACCGACCGGCTGCGCAGCGGCGAGTGGCGCGGCGCGACCGGTGAGCGCATCACCACCGTGGTGAACATCGGCATCGGCGGCTCCGACCTCGGGCCGGTCATGGTCTATCAGGCGTTGCGCCACTACGTCGATGCCGGCATCTCGGCCCGGTTCGTCTCCAACGTCGACCCCGCCGACCTGGTCGCCAAGCTCGACGGACTGGATCCGGCGACAACACTTTTCGTCATCGCCTCGAAGACGTTCTCGACGCTGGAGACACTGACCAACGCGACGGCGGCACGCCGGTGGCTGATCGACGCGCTGGGTGACGCGGCCGTGGCGAAGCACTTCGTCGCAGTGTCGACGAACGCGAAGCTGGTCGACGAATTCGGTATCGACACCGAGAACATGTTCGGTTTCTGGGACTGGGTCGGCGGGCGGTATTCGGTGGACTCGGCGATCGGGCTGTCGGTGATGGCGGCGATCGGAAGGGAACGGTTCGCGGAGTTCCTGGCGGGCTTCCACCTGGTCGACGAACATTTCCGGACCGCACCGCTGGAGGCCAACGCTCCGGTGCTGCTGGGCCTGATCGGGCTCTGGTACAACAACTTCTTCGGCGCGGAAACCCGCGCGGTGCTGCCGTATTCGAATGACCTGGCCCGGTTCGCCGCCTATCTGCAGCAGCTGACCATGGAGTCCAACGGCAAGTCGGTGCGCGCCGACGGCACCCCGGTGACCAGCGACACCGGTGAGATCTTCTGGGGCGAGCCGGGCACCAACGGCCAGCATGCGTTCTATCAGCTGCTTCATCAGGGCACCCGGCTGATCCCCGCCGACTTCATCGGGTTCAGTGAGCCGACCGACGACTTGGCCACCGCGGACGGCGACGGCAGCATGCACGACCTGTTGATGAGTAACTTCTTCGCCCAGACCCAGGTGTTGGCGTTCGGCAAGACTGCCGACGAGATCGCTTCCGAGGGAACAGCTTCGGAGGTGGTGCCGCACAAGGTCATGCCCGGTAACCGGCCGAGCACCTCGATCCTGGCGACGAAGCTGACGCCGTCGGTGGTCGGCCAATTGGTCGCGCTCTACGAGCATCAGGTCTTCGTCGAGGGCGTCATCTGGGGTATCGACTCGTTCGACCAATGGGGTGTGGAATTGGGCAAGACCCAGGCCAAGGCCTTGCTGCCGGTACTGACCGACGACGCCTCGCCTGCCGAGCAGTCCGATTCGTCCACCGACACCCTGGTGCGCCGCTATCGCACCGAGCGGGGCCGCACGGCATAGGTCCCGTCAGCCGGAAGTCCGGTGAGCGAGCGTGTCTGCACGGCGACGCGCCGCCGGCGCCGGCATTTCGCGCGCACTAGGTCGGCGCCGGCGTTCACTCGTCGTCCGGCCGGGACCAGCCGAGGATCATCGCTGGGCTGCACCCGCCGACCAGCAGCACCGTCAACGCCATCAAACCGCCGGCGTAGGCCATGTCGGTGTCTGTGCCGCCAGTGATGACGGAGCCGAATATCAGGTAGAAGATCGGCACCAGCATCAGGTTCTGCGTGATCGTCAGCCCGATGGAGCGGGCGTTGTTTCGCTGCGCCAACTCGTATTCATCGAGGGCGGCGTCGGGGGCGTCACCCTGTCGGCCGGACACGATTTGCAGCATCAGCCACATCGGGAAGAACAGCCCGCAGGCGGGCAACCACAACAACGGAGCCCATTCGATGCCGAATGCGCACATCAGGCTGACCGCGAACATGAACACGAAAGTGACCCCCAACGCCTTCACCAGCAGGCGACGGCGGCTTCGCGTGCGCCATTTCGGCAGCGAATGGGCGTATGTCCGTTCACGTTTCGCAAATTGCCGGGTTCGGTAGTCCTGGTAGCGGTCGAGCAGGTTCGCGTCAGACATCGGTTTTCCCTCCGCGAGGTCGTAGGTCTTTTCGGTAGAGCTCGGCAGACAGCGGCGTGAAGGGCTCCCGGGAGAAGACCGCTTCGACAGGCAGGTCGAACACCGCGCAGATCCGGAACGCCAGATCCAGACTCGGATAGTGGTCGCCCCGCTCGAGCGCCCCCACGGTCTGCGGGTTGACGTCGATCAGCTCCGCGAGCTGCGCCCGGGTCATGCGTCGTTCGGCACGCAGCACACCGATGCGATTGTGGATGGGAAAAGTATCCCCGCGCCGGACCGGACTCATCTAACTAATCGTTGGGAAAACCCAACGATTTGTCAAGATGTTCGCGTGCCGGATTCCGAGCGTGAACCTGTCTGATCAGTGCTGCACCCACTGGCATTGCGCGCGCTCGTTGCCGTCGACCGCACGCTGCAGCACGCGACGCGCCACACGACAGCGAGCGGACACGCGCGTTGGTGGAAACAACTCCAGGCGGGAAAAGCCGGTCAGGCGAAGCGCTTCGTGAGGCGTGGCGGCAGCAGCTTCATCACCTCGACCAGCGGCCACCACGGCCAGGCCGGAACGACGGCACGGCCCTTCTCCTTCTCGATGGCCTCCACCATCGCCTTCACGCCGGTCTCGTTGTCGACCATGAGCATCGTGGAGTTCGACCTCGCAGTCATCTCCGACTCGATGTAGCCCGGCTCCAACACCGTGACCTTGATCGGGCCAGATGACGGATACTCCGCACGCAACGACTGACCCAGCGACGTCACGCCGGCCTTGCTGGCCGAATACGCAGCCTTGACCCCGGGAACGCCGACATTGCCCAGCACCGAGGACACCAGAACCAGATGCCCGTTGCCCGACGCCTTGAACATCTCCAGCGCCGTCTCGATCTGCACCAGCGCCGCAACCAGATTGGTCTCGATCGTGGCCTTGTTGGCCCAGAGCTTGCCGCCGCCGAGTGGGTAACCCTTGCCGATACCGGCGTTGACGATGACGCAGTCGAGGCCGCCGATCTCCTCGGACAGCTCCGCGAAGACCTTGGGAACCTGATCGTGGTCGTTGACGTCGAGCGCCGCGATGGCCACCGTGATGTCGGGATGGCGAGCCGTCAACTCGGCCTTGAGCTCGTCGAGGTTGTCCAGTCGCCGGGCGCACAGGGCCAGGTCCCGACCCTTGGCCGCGAATTGGCGCGCCATCCCGGCGCCGAGTCCGCTGCTTGCACCGGTGATCAGGATCTTCTGCCGCCTCATGCCGGAAGAATAACTTAGTTGAACAAGTCGCTTCGACGCACTCTGAGCTACTTCAACAGTTTGGACATGCGCCGATCGGCGAGGATCTTGCCGCCGGTCTGACAGGTCGGGCAGTACTGGAACGACTTGTCGGCAAAAGACACCTCCCGCACAGTGTCGCCGCACACCGGGCATGGCAGACCGGTGCGGGCGTGTACGCGCAGGCCCGCGCGCTTCTCCCCTTTCAGCGTGGCGGCCTGCTGGCCCACCGACCGGGTCACCGCGTCGGTCAACACCGAGATCATCGCGTCGTGCAGGGCCGCCAACTGCGCATCGGTGAGCTTGTTGGCGGTCGCGAACGGCGAGAGCCGCGCCACGTGCAGGATTTCGTCGCTGTATGCGTTGCCGATCCCGGCGATCACCTTCTGATCAGTGATGACGGTCTTGATCCGGCCGGTATTGCCGGTGAGCGCCTCGGCCAGACCCTGCGGGTCGAGCGTCAGCGCGTCCGGGCCGAGGGCCGCGATCTGGGGTACGGCCATCGGATCGGTGACCAGCCAGACCGCGAGACGTTTCTGGGTCCCGGCCTCGGTCAGGTCGAAGCCGGCCCCGGCGTCGTCGCCACCCGGGTTGGTGAGGTGCACCCGCAACGCAATCGGCCCCTTGCCCGGCTTGAGCGGCGCTGCGCTGAGCTTGTCCGACCAGCGCAACCACCCGGCCCGCGACAGATGAGTGATGAGATGCAGCTCGCCGGCCTGCATGCCGAGGTACTTACCCCATCGGTTCGCGGCGGTGACCGGTTGACCGGCCAGCGCGGACACCGGCGGGTCGAACGTCTTGAGCACGGACAGCGCTCCCACGTCGACGCGGCCGACGGTCAACCCGACCGCGTGGCGACGCAGGTGGTCGGCGAGTGCTTCGACCTCGGGCAGTTCAGGCATGAGTTCAGTCTGCCCTGACGACCAGCGACAGCACCCAGGAGACGATCGACAGCACGATGGCGGCCCAGATCGCCGTCCACCAGAACTGGTCGATGGCCAACCCCCAGTGGGTCGTGTGCTCGGTGATCCACGCGGTGATCCAGAGCATGAACGCATTGATCACGACGTGGATGAGACCCAGCGTGAGGATGTACAGCGGGATCGACACAATCTGCACCACGGGTTTGATCACCGCGTTGACCAGACCGAACACCACCGCGACGACGAAGATGACCCCCACCCGGGCGATCGTGGAGTCACCACCGACGAACGCGATACCCGGCACGATGAGCGTCACCACCCACAGCGCGACCCCGGTGAGCGCGGCGCGCAACAGAAACGGACCCATGGCAGAAATACTGCCTTCCCGCGGCCGCGAACGTGCGCTGTTGCACGCCCGCGCTCGGAGTGTCGTGTGCCAACTCGCCCGCTCAGGGAGCGGAGCGGCGTGCGGCACCGGCTGAACCCTCTCACTGGGCGTGCGGGACCGTTTGATCGAATGACGGTCATGTCCGTACTCGACTCCTTCCGCCTCGATGACAAGGTCGTCATCGTCACCGGCGCCTCCTCCGGGCTCGGCGTCTCGTTCGCGCAGGCCTGCGCCGAAGCGGGCGCCGATCTGGTGCTCGCCGCCCGTCGGGTGGACAAGCTGCAGCAGACCTGCGAACTGGTGCGCGCGGCCGGCCGCCGCGCCCTGGCGGTCGCCACCGACGTCGCCGAACCCGCCGACTGCCAGGCGATGGTCGACGCCGCTATGACCGAGTTCGGCCACGTCGACGTACTGGTCAACAATGCGGGCGTCGGCACCGCGGTACCGGCGACGCGGGAGACGCCCGAGGAGTTCAGGGCGGTCGTCGACATCAACCTCAACGGTTCGTACTGGGCGGCGCAGGCATGCGGACGGGTGATGCAGCCCGGCAGCTCGGTGATCAACATCTCGAGCGTCCTCGGCATCACGACCGCGGGTCTGCCGCAGGCGGCTTACAGCGCCAGTAAGGCCGCGATCGCCGGCCTCACCCGCGACCTCGCACAGCAGTGGGGAACGCGAAAGGGTATCCGGGTCAACGCTATTGCACCGGGCTTCTTCGCCTCCGAGATGACCGACCAGTACAAGCCGGGCTACCTGGAAAGCGTCATCGAACGGTCCGTTCTCGGGCGCACCGGCGACCCGGCCGAGCTGGCGGCCACCCTGGTGTGGCTGGCGTCGCCGGCCGGGGGGTACGTCACCGGTCAGACGATCGTCGTCGACGGTGGGGTGAGCATCACCTAGCGGCCGACCTGCCGCCCGCGGTTCCGCTCTGCCCGACCTGCCGCCGGTCCGCGCCGACGGCCTGCGGTCCACCCCGACGGTTCTTCCGACC
>CAXEZH010000294.1:0-3596 GCA_964000695.1 uncultured Mycolicibacterium sp.
CTGGAATCCACGCGATGATCGGCGAGCCACAGCAACTGGATCTCGCGCCGTGGATCAAGCGGTTCCCGGGAGAAACCGGTACAGCGACGATCGTGTTCCCGCACGCCGGCGGAGCCGCCGCCGCATACCGCAATTTCGCGCGCGCGTTGGCGGCCCACGGCGTCGACACCTTCATCATGCAGTATCCGCAGCGCGGTGAACGGCTCGCCGACCCGCCCGCCGAGTCGGTGACCGACCTGGCTCGCGACATGCTCGACGCGGTGGACTGGGCAGCCCTGGGCCCGCTGCGGCTGTTCGGCCACTGCATGGGCGCTCTGGTCGGTTTCGAGTTCGCCCGGCTTGCCGAACAGCGCAGCGTCGGTGTCCGTGAGCTGTGGGCCTCGGCCAGCCAGGCGCCCGCCACGGTCGCGGGGTCTCGTCCGGTGCCCACCACCGACAGCGGACTGCTCGCCGACCTCGTCGACCTCGGCGGCACCGACGCCAGCCTCCTCGACGACGAGGACTTCCTGGAGTTGCTGCTGCCCGCGGTGCGGTCCGACTACCAGGCATTCAACAGCTACACGTGTGGCCGCGAGGTGCGGATCGCCGCCGACATCCACGCCGTCGGTGGCCGTGGCGACCATCGCGTCGAGTGGGACCTGCTGCGCGCGTGGGAATGCCACACCGACGGTGTCTTCACGCTGACCATGTTCGACGGCGGCCACTTCTATGTCGACGACCACCTCGACGAGGTCGCCGAACTGGTGAGTTGCACATGACCGATGATCCGGTGGTGATCGTCGGGATGGCGGTCGAGGCCCCGGGCGGAGTGGAGAACACCCACGACTTCTGGCGGCTGCTGTGCGACGAGCGGGAAGCGCTGGGACCGTTCCCCGGCGATCGCGGCTGGTCGATCCGGGCGCTGCTGGACGGATCACGCCGAGACGGATTCAAGCCCATCCACAACCTCGGCGGATTCCTCAGCGGCGCCGCCACCTTCGATCCTGAGTTCTTCGGCATCTCGCGGCGCGAGGCGATCGCCATGGATCCCCAGCAGCGGGTCGCGCTGCGCGTGACCTGGCGTGCGCTCGAGGACGCCGGCATCAACCCCGACGATCTGGCCGGGCATGAGGTCGGCTGCTACATCGGCGCGTCGGATATGCGATACGGGCCGGACATGGCCGAGTTCTCCGAGCACAGCGGACATCTGATCACCGGGACATCGCTGGCCGTCATCTCCGGTCGGATCGCCTACACGCTGGCACTGGCCGGTCCCGCGATGACCGTCGACACGTCCTGCTCGTCGGCGCTGTCGGCGGTGCACCTGGCAGTGCAGGGACTGCGTGCCGGTGACTGCGACGTCGCACTGGCCGGTGGGGTGTGCGTGATGGGCGCGCCCGGATACTTCATCGAGTTCTCCAAGCAGCACGCGCTGTCCGACGACGGCCACTGCCGCCCGTACAGCGCGCACGCCAGCGGCACCGTGTGGGCCGAGGGCGCCGGGATGTTCGTGCTGCAACGCAAGTCGGCCGCACGGCGGGACCGCCGCCCGGTCCTGGCCGAGGTGCGGGCGAGCGTCGCGAATTCCGACGGGCGGTCGGTGGGTCTGACCGCACCGAGCCGCGACGCGCAGATCCGGCTGTTCCGGCGCGCCCTGCACACCGCCGGCGCCGGTCCCGAAGACATCGGCATGGTCGAGGGCCACGGCACCGGCACCCGGCTCGGTGACCGCACCGAGTTGACCTCGCTGGCCGCCACCTACGGCGCGGGTGCTCCGGGTCGTGGGCCTTTGCTGGGCTCGGTCAAGTCCAACGTCGGACACACCCAGGCTGCGGCGGGCGCGCTCGGCCTGGCCAAGGTGCTGCTGGCGGCCCAGCACGGCGCCGTGCCGGCCACCCTGCACGTCGACGAGCGCAGCAGTGAAATCGACTGGGAGAACACCGCTCTGCGGCTGGCCGCGAAGTCCACTGCGTGGCCGGCGCGGGGCGGAGCCCGGATCGGCGCCGTCTCGGCGTTCGGGATGAGCGGCACCAACACCCATGTCGTCGTCGAGGTGCCCGACACCGGGGGAGAGGTCGCCCGGAGGCAAGGCAGGGCGGCTTGATGGTGACCAGCCGGCTGCCCGACGGCCGGGTGCCCGTCGTCCTCAGCGCCCATGACGAGAACCTGATCGCCACGGACGCGCACGCCGTTCTCGACTACCTGGACCGGACACCGTGCGAGGTCGCGCAGGTCGGCGCGCAGCTGGCGGCCACCCGCCGACTCCGGCGGCACCGCGCGGTGTTGCGCGCTGCGGACCGGGCCGAGCTGACCGACGCACTGTGCGCGCTGGCGGACGGACGCGAGCACCCGTTGATTGCGCGTTCGTCCCGGCGGGAACGCGCCCGGGCGGCGTTCGTGTTCCCCGGACAGGGTGGCCAATGGCCGGCCATGGGCGCCGACGCCTACGACCACCTGCCGGCCTACCGCGCCGAAGCCGATCGGCTCGACGTCGTCCTGCAGCGCGGCGGAATGCCCTCGGCCCTGCCGTTTCTGACCACACCGGCCGACACTGCGACAATGTCCCAGCAGAAGCTGCACAGTGCCCAGTTCGTGCACGCGGTCGCGCTGGCCGCGGTGTGGCGCTCCGTCGGTCTGGTGCCCGACCTCACCGTCGGGCACAGTCTCGGTGAGGTCGCCGCCGCCTACGTGGCCGGTGCGATCACCCTGGACGATGCGGTGGCCGTGCTGGCCACGCGGGCCCGCGCGATCGCCGCCATACCCGGCCGCCACGGCGTCGCGGTGCTAGGCGTCGACCCTGCCGACGTCGACGAGTTGATCGCCGCCACCCCTGGGTGGCTGGAACTCTCGGCCGTCAACGCGTCCCGCTCGGTCGCCGTGGCGGGGGAGAGCAGCGCGATCGCCGCCATCGCCGCCACCGTCGCCGCGCGCGGGCAGTTCGCCCGCGAGCTCGCGATGAGTTTCCCCGCCCACACCAGCGCCATGGACGGGCAACGTGACCCGCTGATGCGCGCGCTGGCCGACTTGTCGTTCACCGAGTCGCCGGTGCAGTTCGTCGGCTCGGCCACCGGGACCGTCGTCACCACCGACACCGACTTCGCCGCCTACTGGTATGCCAACCTGCGCAACACCATTCGCTTCGACCGGGCGGCGCAGGCAGCCATCGCGCACGGCGCGGGCTCGTTCCTGGAGATGTCCGCGCACCCGGCGCTGCTGTTCGCCATCGAGGACGCACTCGAGCAGGCCCCGGGTTCCGACGCGGTGCTGGTGGGCTCGGGCCGTCGCGACCAGCCGGTCACCGAGCACCTGTCCGCCGGAATCGTCGCGGCCGCCGTCGCCGACCCCGCCTACCGGTGGGCCGACCTGCTCGCCGGGGCACCGCGACCGTTGCGCGGCTTCCCCGGGGCGCCCATGCGCGCCGACCACCTGTGGGCCACGGCCGCACCGCTCGAGCCCGTCGCGGAGCTCACCGTCACCACCGAGTCCTGGCAGCCCCGGACGGACACCCGCCCGGGTGGGGCCACCGCATCGGTCGCCGTCCTGGACCTCGACGTCTCGTGCCCGCAGGCGCGGACCCTGCGGGCAACTCTCACCGAGCACCCCGGAGCGGTTCTCAC
>CAXEZH010000295.1:0-20557 GCA_964000695.1 uncultured Mycolicibacterium sp.
AGAAGGGATAGGACATGGCGCTGACGACAACCGTCGGGGGCGTATGGGTACTGCAGGCGCTGCTGGGTGTGGAATCCATGCCAACAGCGTTGCGGCTCAAGCCATTTATTCCGTCAGTGCATCACGAACTGATTGTTGAGACCACAGCAGGGCCGGTCCCGATCGCTGAAACCGCCGAGTATCTGAGCCTGGTGCAGGCCGGCGCTATTTCCCCCAGTGGCGCGGTCGACGACCCGGTGCGCGACTGGATGACCGTGCTGGGCCGCCCTGATCGTCAGGCCGTCCTGACCATACGGCGACCGTCAGGGCAGGCCGTCCACAACGGTGAGCTCCCGACGGTGGAGGAGCGGGTGGTCGTGGTGTGCCGGTACCGCCGGTGGCTGGCGATGGCTGCCCGCGACGGCAACGAGATGGTCGTTGACGCGGTGGGGGAGACCGATTACCCCGCAGTTCAGGCGGACTTGATGTGCCAAACCTTGATGCCGGCGCTGGGTGTGGCCGCACCCGCTGATATCGACGGCGTCAACATCCCCGCCGACCTGATGCAATCGACGCTGGAAGCCGCTGTCCCGCAAGGGCGAGACGCCACGATCGCCGCGATGAGCCGGCTGGGACTGCAACCCCAGCAGGCCGAGGTCCTGGCTGCGGCGACACGCTTGGACGACTCGGCCATGGCCGTCGCCATGGTGATTGACCACGACATCGCCCAGCATGTCCATCCCCGGGTGGTCACGGTGGCCGACACCGAGTTTGGCCGCGTGAGCATCACCACGAGCACGTCGGCAGACGGTAAGCAGTGGCTGAGCTTGTGGCCGGCCACCACCGACGCCGTGCGCGAGGACCTCTACGGGCTGCTTTCCGCGCCACGGGCGGCCGCGTAAAACGCCATGCGTACATATGTCGGGGGGCATGAAATTGGTGCCGATTTAGGGTCATTGTCCCTAGTAGGGTGGGCAATATGGCGCTGAATTTGACGTCGCGGCTGCAGGTGACGGCCCACTATTTCTGGAACCGCCGCAACGCCGCGGCACTGAGCCATCACGGCGTTCGGCTCGAATACGACCCCGAACAGCGCCGCAGCGCTGCCCTCATCCTCGGGGTCATGTTCACACTGCTGGCCATGGCGCTGATGTTCGTGCTGTCGTGGTTCAAGCCGGCCGGCCAGGTCGGCCAGTCGGCCATTTTGGCCGACCGCGACACCGGCGCGGTCTACGTGATGGTCGACGGTCGACTACACCCGGCGCTGAACCTGATGAGCGCCCGGCTGATCGCCGGCCAGCCGAATAATCCGACGTTCGTCAAGGCCGCAGAGCTGGAGAAATACCCGCAAGGGCCGCTGGTGGGCATCGTGGGCGCTCCCGCGGCGATGCCCATCCGTACGGCGTCGTCCTCGGACTGGACCGTGTGCGACACCGCACCGACACCGACGTCGACGACCTCGGCCGCCTCGGAACCTGTGGTCACGGCGATCGCCGGCCAGCTGACGCTAGGCCAGCGCTCAGCGCCGCTGCAGATGCCCGATGCCATCTTGGGCCGCTACGGCGATCGGACCTATGTGATCTGGGAGGGACACCGCTCCGAGATTGACCTCAGCAATAAGGCGGTCGCTTTAGCCTTGGGCGTCGATTCGACTGCGCCGGAACCGATTCCGTTGTCCCGACCGCTTTTTGACGCCCTTCCGGCGACCGACCCGCTGGTGAGCCCGGCCATCCCGGGGGCCGGGGAACCGTCACGATGGAATGTCGCCGACGGCGCGGTGATCGGGTCAGTGCTGACCGTGCGCGACCTCGGCCAGCCCAACGCTGCCGAATCGCTGTACGTGCTGTTACGTGATGGTGTGCAACGGGTTTCGCCGTTCGTCGCCTCACTCCTGCGATCGGCGAACTCGTTCGGTGATGTGGCCCCGATTCAGGTGGCCCCCGACAAACTCGCTCCGATACCGGTGGTGGATAAGCTGCCGGTGTCGTTCTACCCGGCCACTCGGCTGCGCCTGGTGGACACTGCCGTCAACGCCACCACCTGCCTGGCGTGGTCGAAGGGCGCTACAGACCGCGCTGCCGAAGTCACGATCTTGTCGGGGCAAGGGTTGCCGATCCCGCTCGGCTCCGCCGATAACCGCCTGGTCAAACTCCCGAAGGGCGTGCGCGATCCCGAATCGGTGGAGGCTGACCAGGTGTACATCGGCCCCGGTGCCACGAACTTGGTCATGACGACCAGTGCGGCCCCAGCAGCGTCCTCGCGCGAAGCGATGTGGTGGATTTCAGATCAAGGGGTCCGCTACGGCATCGAGTTGTCCGACGACGCGTTCACGGCCCTCGGGGTGTCCCCGGATCGGTCGCAGCAGGCACCGTGGCCGCTGATCCGGGCATTTGCGCCAGGGCCAGCACTCACCCGCGCCGACGCACTGGTCCAGCACGACTCGCTCGCTCCCGTCGGGGGCGCCGAAGCGCTCCCCACCAGGTCGCCGGGAAGCTAGTTGTTAAAAATCGAGGGTTGAAAAACTAGTGCCGATATACGACATACACGCTGATAGGATCAGATTGTGACTGACCGCGATCTCCCCCCTGAGCAGACGGGCTACCCTTCGAGCGAGGGCGACACCCGCGACACCGGTGCGCACGCCGCAGAGCCGCCGGCACCGCCGGCGGTGCCGGGCTGGCCCCCACTACCGGCGAGCGGTGGGGAATCCGCGGGCGCTCACGCCCAATCCTCAGTGCCGCCCCCCCCCCCGCCGTGGCCGGGCCGCACCCCGGATGTGCCCAGTCCAGCATCGCGATCCGACGCAGCTCCGCCGTGGGGTCAGCACGCACAACCCAGCGAGTCGGAGGTTGTGGAGTCGACCACGGAGCAACCCGCGGCGGCCCCGCAAGATCCTGACCCGGGCGCGCCGTACCGCCCGTCGGATGTTGAGACCACAACGTTTTTCGACCGCCGCGACTTCCCGCCCCCGCCGCTACGCGAAAGCCCCTCCCGCGGCGGCAGTTTCGGCGACACCGGTGCGGGCCAGCAGGCGGTGCCGCCCACCTCCTCTCAGTGGGGTGGCGAGCCTCCACGGCATCAGGCCCCACCGTTTCCGCAGCAATCCGGCCCGCAGCGTCCCCCGTCGCCCGCCCAAGGCTGGCCCGGCGAGCGTTCTGCGCCTCCTGCCGGTGACCCGCGCCAGTGGGGCGAGCCCGCCCCGGCAGCCACGGGGCCGGCGAACTACTCCTACGTCGACTCGATTCGGCCTACTGAACTCGTGCCGACCCGCAAGATTCCCCCCGGCAAGGGGTGGCGGAAAGTGCTGTACAAGAGCACCTTCGGGCTGCTGAACTTCGGGCAGTCACCCGATGAACGGCATTTGGCGGAGCTGGAGGCCAAGATCCGCTCCCTACTGCGGGGCCGCTACAAGATCGGGGTGCTCGGCAAAGGCGGCGTCGGCAAGACCACGATTGCCGCCGGGGTGGGGTCGATCTTCGCCGAGCTCCGCCAGGATGACCGGGTAGTGGCCATCGACGCCGATACCGCGTTCGGCAAGCTGGGCCTGCGCGTGGACCCCAACGCCAAGGGTTCCTATTGGGAGCTCGCCGCCGATCAGGACTTGCGCACCTTCGCCGACGTGCGTTCCCGCGTGGGTAACAACACCGCCGGCCTGTTCGTGCTGGCCGGCGAATCTGCCACCGCCCGCCGCCGAATACTCGAGCCGAACATCTACCGTGAGGCGACCGGCCGGCTGGACAACCACTTCACGCTGTCGATCATCGACTGTGGCTCCACGATGGATTCCCCGGTGACCCGGGAGGTCCTGCGCGATCTTGACGCACTGATCGTGGTGTCCTCGATGTGGGTGGACGGGGCCTCCGCGGCGGCACAGACCATGGAGCTGCTCGCCAACACCGGCCATACCGGGCTGCTGCATCGCACGGTGGTCGTGCTCAACGACGGTGACGGGCACGCCGACAAGCGCACCCGCGAGGTGCTTCATGAGCAGTTCAGCCAGCGCGGCCAGCGCGTGGTGGAAGTGCCGTTCGATCGACATCTGCGGCCCGGCGGTGTGATTGACGTGCAGAACGAAATCGACAAGGTGACGCGTCGACGGTTCATCGAGATCGCCGCGGCGATCGCCGAGCACTTTCCCACAACCAGCGACAGTCTGCGGGGGCGCCGGTGACCACGGTGAGCCCGTCGACTCCCACGTCAGGATCGTCAGCCCCCGGTGGGCCGCTGGTGCCCTCGTCGTGCAGGGTGTCGCTGTTGGTCGGCGACGCTCACCAGATTGACCTGGTGTTACCGGCCGCAGTCCCGCTCTCGGCGTTGACCGACTCGACTCTCGGGGCGGTCAATCGGCTGCTGCGCAGCAAGGGTGAAGACGAACTCCCTGTAGGGACATATGAATTCGCCCGCGCGGTGGGGATGACACGGCTCTCGGAGGAGGTGTCGTTGTCGGCGCAGGGTGTCGCCGACGGTGACCTGTTGGCGTTCGTGCCCGAGAAGACAGCCCGCCGGTACACGCCACTGATCGAGAATGTCTCGACTGCGCTGGCCCGCTGGGCCCATGCCCACTTTCCTCCGGTGTCGACCCACGACGCGGTGGTGGTCGCCGGGGCGCTCACCGCGGCGGCACTGATTGGGGCGGCCCTGCTGGTGTGGCGACTGCGGTGGGCGGCCCAGCCGTTCTGGCTGAGCCCCGCGATCTTCGCCGTCACCGCGGGCATCCTGTTGGCCACCGCGATGCTGTCGGCGCGCGCTGGGGCCAGCCGCGTCATCGTCGACGGCGCCGCCTGGGCGGCGTTGGTCGGCCTCGTCCTGGCTGGCGCGAGCGCGCCGTATGGCAACCAGCCCGGGGCCCCGCATGCTTTCCTGGCCGCCGTGGTGGCCACCGTCGGGGTGCTGCTGTTGGCGCGGATGACGGGCCGCCACTGGACCGCGGCGGCGGCGATCGTCACCGTGACCACGGCCGTCATCGCCGCCGGTCTGACCCGCATGTTCTTCGACGTTCCCGCTCAACGCATCGCCATTGTCATGTTGATGGCGGTGCTCATCGCTTCTCGGGCGGCGACCGCGATCGGGCTGTGGATGTCCAAAGTTCCGCGCCAAAGCTTCGAGTCCATCACCGGGCGCGACATGTTCACCCGCGCGCCAGGTCAGCCCGAGGACACGCTGACACCTGTGGAGTCGGCCGCCCATGACGTGACGCTGCGCGGTGAGCAGGTCGCCGAGGTGGCCCGCCGGTCCAACCGGGTGCTCACCGGCACCCTGCTCGGGATCGCCGTGGTGCAGCTGGCAGCCTCCTGGTGGGCGATCGCCCCGGGGTCGGGCTCGCAGTGGCCCTCGATCGTCGTCGTCGTGGTGACGGCGCTGTGCCTGATTCTGCGGGCCCGCGGATTGCGGCACCGCCGTCATGCGGTGACCATCGTCAGCGGGTCGGCACTGTCGCTGATGGCGATCCCGCTGCACTACGGCCTCAGCGCTCCGGCCTCGGCGACCGTCTCGGTGGCGGTGTCGGCGGCCGTGGTGTTGGCCGTGGCCGTGGCCGGGCTGCTGGCCGGGGCGGTCATTCCCTCCCGCAGCTTCTCTGAACCCATCCGGCAAGTCGTGGAATGGCTGGAGTACCTCGGCTATGCCCTGATCGTGCCGTTCGCCGCATGGGCGATCGGGCTGCTGCAATACATCAGGTTGCACTGATGCGGGGCAAAAGTGTGGCGGCCGGCCTGGCCGCATTCGGACTGCTCAGCGCCAACGTGTTGGCGCCCCCGGCGGCGCTGGCGGTGGCCCCGCCGGTGATCGACCCGGGCGCACTGCCGCCGGACGAGACTCCGGGCCCGCCCCAGGAGATGCGCCAAACCAAAGCGTGCGTGACCCCGGTGGTGGTGGGCGATCCCAACGTGGCGCAACCCGACCCGGGCAACACCATGCTCAACATCGAACAGGCCTGGCAGTACTCGACGGGCGCTGGAGTGACGGTGGCCATCATCGACACCGGCGTCACCCCCAACCCACGGTTCCCGCGGCTGTTTCCCGGCGGCGACTTCGTGCAGGGACTACCCGACGGCGGGCTGACCGATTGCGAAAGCCACGGCACCATTGTCGCCTCGATCATCGGCGCCGCGCCGGCTAACCCGGCCGACCGCCCCACGCCGCGTCCTGCGGGAGCAGGGGCGCCCCCTCCACCCCCGGGCGTGCCGGCCAATCCCGCGCCGCCAGCGTTTCCCCCGCCGCCGACGATCACCGCGACCGCGACAGTGACCGCGCCCGCGCCGCCGCCCGAGCCGCCGCCACCTCCTGCTGAGCCGCCGCCGGGGGGACCGCCGCCCGGTGGACCGCCGCCGGCGGGACCTCCGCCCGCGCAGGGCCCGGGAGACACCGGCGCCGCGCAGCCGTTGGTGCCGGGGCCGCCGCCGGCGGGACCGGACGGCGTGGTCGGCGTGGCCCCCGATGTCTCGCTGATTTCGATTCGGCAGTCCTCGACGGCGTTCACCCCGGCACGACCAGCCCCCGGCGACATCGAGGGTCAACGCAAGGCCGGCGACATTGCGACCCTGGCCAAGGCGATTCGCCATGCCGCAGACCTGCCCGGCGTTCAGGTGATCAACGTGTCGTTGGCGTCGTGCATCAACGCCGCCGCCCCGGTCAACCAGGACGCTCTGGGCGCGGCGGTGCGCTACGCCGCGGTGGACAAGGACATCGTGATCGTGGCCGCCGCCGGCAATCAGGGCGGCGGTGACCAGGGACAGGACTGCGGACAGAACCCCGCCTTCAATGCGCTGGACCCCAACGATCCCCGGGACTGGGCTGGGGTGCGCACGATCGTGACTCCGGCGTGGTTCTCCGACTACGTGCTCACCGTCGGCGCGGTGACCCCCGAGGGGCTGCCGCTGCCGGATTCGATCAACGGCCCGTGGGTGTCGGTGGCCGCCCCTGGCTGGCGGATCATGGGCCTGTCGAACACCAACGGCGCCGCGGTCAACGCCCGACCCGATGAACCCGGCTTGGGTGCCGGTTTCTGGGGGACCAGCTTCTCGGCCGCCTACGTCAGCGGCGTGGTCGCGCTGGTGCGGGCCAAATTCCCCGATCTCACCGCGGCCCAAGTCATGCGGCGCATCACCGAGACCGCCCACAATCCGGCCCGCGGGGTCGACAACCAGGTCGGCTACGGCGTGGTCGATCCGGTAGCGGCGCTGACCTTCGATGTGCCGCTGGGCGATCCGAAACCAGTCGAGCGGCTCAGCACCGACCTGTATGTACCTCCGCCCCCGCCGGGACCGGATCATCGCCCGCGCAACAGCGCCCTGCTCGCCGGCGCCGCGGTCCTGCTCGTCGCCGCGGTCGCCGTGGCGGTCGTCGGCATGCGACGGAGGCTGCGATGAAGGCCCGCACCGTGGGCGTGCGCGCCGGAACACCGGTGGTAGTCGCGCTCGAAGTCGTTGCCCTGGTGGCATTCATCGGTCTACCGCCAGCGCGGTTTGGATGGTGGCCGGCCGCGGTGATCACCGCCGTGGCGCTGCTGCTGCTGGTACCCACTGTGCACCGCCGCAACGTGCCGGGCTGGCTGGCGGCCGTGCGGCGCTGGCGTCGTTCCCGGCGCGGGAAATACCCGGCGGCGGCTGCGGCCGTGGATGTGCCCCACGGCAACATCGTGTGCGGTGTGCGCGTCGAGGCCTACGAAGCCCTCACGATGATCGAGGTGACCGGAAAGCCCTACTCGCTGACGTTCCTGCGCGGCTCCACAGTGTCGCTGACCCGCAACCTGCTGCCGCTGGAGGTGCTGACCGAGCTGCTCGACCAGCCCGGCGGGATTCAGCTGGCGGCCATTGACGTCGTGCCCGCCGGACACCGCGTGCGCCGCGGCAACGAATACCCCCCGCTGTACAGCACTCTGCTGGCCGACCGGCCCGCGGCCGGGCAGCGCACCATGCAGTTCGTGGTGCGCCTCGACATCCGAAACTCGGTGCCCGGCTTGCAGTATCGGCAATCGGTCGGGGCTGCAGCCGCCGCCGCCACCGAGCGAATCATCAATGCCCTGTTAGAGCGCGACATCCGCGCCACCGCCCTGACCGCCGCCGAGCTCGACACCGCGCTCGACCGGTTGGGCGCACGGCTGCAGCCGGCTCCGGCGCCCCCGGTCATCGAGGGCACCGACAGCCCAGCCGACCCGGTGCCCTTTCGCTCCACCAGCCCAGCGCAGCGGCGCAGCAAGGTCAGCAACGAGGTTGGCTGGCGCACCATCAAGGGCCACCCCGGGTTTCTCACGACGTACTACTTCTCACCCGAGGACATCACCACCGCGTCACTGCATCAGATGTGGGCGCTGCGCAGCGACGAGGTGGTGTTGACGCTGAGCTTGTTCAAACGCCGCTACGTGGAGGCCCCTGACGGCGATGGCCCGGTGATGATCGCGGCCACGGTGCGCACCAACGATCCGCAGCCCCCTCAGCAGCCACCGACGCTGTATCTCAACACGTTGCCCGGTGACCAGTTTTCCGCCGCACTGCGGCCGGCCCCGACGGCGCGTCCGGGCCACCTCGACATCCCCGCGCGCCCGCTGGGGGAGCCCAGCGCGTTGGAGATCCCGATCGGCTCGACGGGCATTCTGGTGGGAGCTGCACTGCGCGATGACCGCCGCGCAGACCCGCCGGTGCAGCGCGACGATCTGGTCATGTTGTCGCTGACCGATCCGCAGCAGGCCACCCGCATCGTCATGGACACCAGCGAGTATTACGTGCGCCAGCTGCTCATCCGCGCCGCCGCGGTGGGGGAGCGGATCGCCATCTATTCCAGCCAACCCAACCGGTGGGCGAGGTTGGCCCAACCCAATATCGCCGTGGTCGACCGCCGCCGGCCCGCAGAGTTCGTGCCCTCGATCATCGTCAACGACCGGCCCCTCATTGCGCCGCCCACCGGATTGTCGGCCACCGTGATCACCCTCGGGCGTGCCCAGCCTGGCGGGCAGCAACCCGACATCCACTTTCAGCAGATCTCGCGGGAATCGGTGCGGATCAGCACCGCCCGCGACACCGTCGAGGTCGCCATCGTGGCCTTCAACCAGGAACAGGCCTGGCTTGGCCTATGAGCGCTGCGCAGACACATTCTCCGGCCTGGCCGGGTAGGCGTCTCCTGGACGCCCTGGGCGTCACTGACCTCGACACGTTCGACCCGCGCCCGGGGTGGCGACGCCGCGCCCACGATGACGTGCTGGCGATCCCGGTCGGTGCGCCAGTGGACGCGCCCGACTCGGTGGTGTCGATTGAGCTCGGCGATCACGCCAACGTCGCGCTCTGCGTGGGCATCGCTGGGAAAACCACAGCGCTGCAGTCGCTTGCGCTGAGCGTGTGCACCTTGTATCCGCCGACCCGCGTGCAGCTCGCGATCGCCGACACACAGAACGGCATCACCAGCGCAAACGCCACTACCGGCCCTCCTCCTCACGTTGTCGCCCACTGCGCGGGCTACCGGCGCGCAGCCGACCCTCCGGCGAACTGGGACACCTGGTGCGCCCAGGTCGAGGCCGCGCTGAATGAGCGCACAGGCCAGTCCCAGCCCGAGCTGCTCGTCGTCGTCGATGCCGTCGACGAGCTGCTGGGGTCGCACCCACAAGTGGCGGGTACGCTGCAGCGCATCGCCGACGAAGGCCGCGACAAGCGTGTCCGGCTCCTCATGTCGAGCACTGAGCAGACCTCGAAGTTCGCGGTTGGCGCCCGGTTGGGGCGGCCCGTTGCGGCAACCAGCGACGTCGTGATTGCGCTGAGGACCGCGACAGCACAAACGTCCATGGATGCCCTCGGTGGACCCCAGGCGTGGCAGCTGCCGATGTCCCCTCTGGGCCTTGGCTATGTCCGACCACCTGACGGTGCGATCACCGGACCCGTACGGCTGTTCACCGCTGCCGATGTGGCGCCCGCGCTGTCGTCTCGACTCATGACGATCTGATGTGCGTTCGGCATTTTGTGCCTGTCGGGCACCTCGGTCGGCCGTAGCCTTATATCCATGCCCGATGAGCAGCTCGCCGCGCCGCTGTGTTTGGAGTCGTTTCGCCGCCGCAAAGTGGCGGCGCCGATCAATAGCGGGCACGCTCAGTTCACGATCGCTGATGTCGCCGCCGCGTGCGGTCTTCCACAACCTGTTGTGGCGCAACTAGTTCCGCGCACCTGGACCGATGCAGGCTGGATGTACACCGCCGATCAACTGCAGTTCGCAGTCCAGATCGGGCCTGACGTGCGCGCCGGGGAGTACGTCTCGCCGCGGCAGGACTAAACAGCGCCCGAAAATAGTGCACGGAGCACCCCTGCGGCGGCCCTACTGTTCCAACTATGAGTGCGACACCGGCCGCCTCCGGCGGCTATCGGCCACCGGTGACCCCGTTCGCCGGCTGGGTCCACGACGACCGCGGCCGACTCGTGCCGCTGGAGACCGCCCCGCATATCGGCGCGTTCGCCCCGCCGGGCACCGGCAAGACCCGCAAGTGGCTGGCGCAGTCGGCGGTGCTGTGGCCGGGCCCAGCAGTGGTGTCGTCCTCCAAGGACGACCTCATGCAGATGGTGGCCTCGCGGCGCTACGGGCCTGCCGCGCTGCTGGATCTGCGGCCTATCGCTGCGCCGTACTATCCGGCTGACCTGCGTCCGTACCGGTTCGATCCCACCGCATGGATCACCGGACTTGAGGATGCTAAGGCCGTCGCTCGCACGTTGTTGAGCACCTCGGCGGTCGCGCTGTCGGGCAGCTCCTTTCGCGGCAGCGACCCCGGCCCGTGGGATGACCTGGCGTTCGCCCCGCTGACCTGCCTACTGTTGGCCGCGAGCCCGCAAGGGCTGGGGCTGGGCATCGACTGGGTAATCGAGGCTGCCGAGGACGTGACCCTGCCCAACCCTTGGCCCACCTCGCCGCAGATGAGCACTGATGCCTCCTGGGTGACCGCGGCCGTCTGGTCGTCGAACCGCTACTTCGAGGCCCGCGTGCGCAGCGTGTTGAGCATGGAGGCCAAGCAGCGCGACTCGGTCAAGATCACCGTGACCAAGGTCCTGACTGCCTGGCTGCAGACGATGGAACGCGACAGGGGCCTGCCAGTCCTCGATGAGGAGTTCCTGGAGGACCCCAACGCCACCATCTATCTGCTGACACCCTTTGATGGCACGGTCGCCGCGCAGGCGATCACTCTGATGGATCAGCTGATTAACCGTCAACGCGTGAAAGTCGCTCAGTGGGACGAGTTTTCCCGGTTGGGCATGTTTCTCGACGAGATCACCAACACGCCGTTGCCGCGACTGCCGCAATACATCGCCGAGTCCCGCGGCCTGGGGGTCTCGCTGTGTTTTGCCGCCCAGGCCGGCGAGCAGCTCGACGCGATCTACGGCCCGCTGCAGGGGGCGGCGATTCGCGCTGTCGTTCCGGCGTCGCTGCTGATGTACGGCTCCCATGAGAAGGACCTGATGGAGTCGGCGTCGTTCTGGAGCGGCAAGACCACCCGCAGCCAACTGTCCTATGACCACAGCCTGGATTCGACGTCGACGAGCCGAACCTTCGGCAATGCCCTTGAGCCTGAGGAACTTATGCCACCCAATGACTCGTTCGCGCGGCTGCTGATCCGCGGCACCCCCGGGCGCATGGTCACCCTTATCGACTGGACCGAGTTCGTGAAGTACCTCGACGAACTGCGGGCAGCGCGGCTCCACAGCAGCGGCGGCCGCCAGCGATTCAGCGGCCTCGACGCGGCGGCGACGGCATGACGACCGTTGGTGCACAGATGATTTCCTCTGCGTCGCAGGAGACCTCGCTGCGGTCACTGAACGCGCCCGCATCCACGGCAACGGCTCTGGCGCGAGCGCGTCGTGATCTTCAGCACGCAATCGTGATGGGTGTCGACGCGCATCGCCGCCGCCAGTACGCCCTCTCGGCTCGCGATGAGGCCGCCACGGTGCTCCTGGCCGCCGATGCCAGCTCCCGACAACTGCGCTATGCCCGGGTGTATCTCGTTGCCGCGCAGCGCTTCTTAGACGCCCGGGCCCTTCCGGTGATGTGCGACCGCGGCGAGGGCTACCCGGCTGCCAGCTAAAGGTGTAGCGGGTAGCCCACCGCGCCGAGGGCAGCCCCATTTCCGGTGCCGGGCTTGCCGGGTGCGACTGCTGACAGCAGTCACGGCGCTGTGCTTGGACGACCCGCACGGCAGCCGGAAAAATAGTGCACGAGCGACCCTTTGGGGCGTTTTAGGGTCAGAGTATGGCTGATCCCAGCGACAAATTTGATGAGGTGCGGCGGGCGTGGGTCGCCCGCCACCAGGGGTGGTCGCTGATCCAGCGGCGCCGCGCCGAGCAGCTCGGCCGCCGGGTCCGCGCCCGTCAGCGCAGCACCGTGGCCGCCCTACCCGATCCGCATGACGACACGTCGCTACCGCCGCTGATTCTGCGCGCCGCCAAGTCGCCTACCTCTCAGGTGGAGCTGGTGGTGGTGGCGATCCTGGCGGTGTGCGTTCCGTTGGGCTGGCTGGCCGGCGTGGCGATCAAATCCGTTCTGGTGAACCTGATTCCGCAGACGCTACGGGCATTTCCAATCGCTGCTCTGCTGTGGTCGGGGGCTGCACTCGGGGCCCCGATCCTGGCTCTGTATGACCCTGCACCGACGTTCGGTCAGATGGTGGTGGTGCCGTGGCTGTGTGTCCAACTGGCTGCGGCCCCGGTGATGGCCGGCGTGTACGGCATCGCCGAGGGCTGGTTGGCGATCCCCGGCTCAGATCAGTGGTGGCCGCTGACTCCAGCAGAGCCCGCATTGAGCCCCGAGGATGCCGCCGAGATTCTGGGGCCCTACGAGATCACCGGACCGCCGGTGGTAGAGCCCCACCCGCTGCCCGACCATGGCGAGCGGATGCCGCGATGGTGAGCGCCGCCGGCGCCTCAGCGCTGCACACTCTCGGCTGCGACGTCGCGGTCGGCGAACTCCTCGACCAGGCTGCGGTCAACGCGCAGTTCCTCGGCCAACCGGTCATGTGCGGCGTAGAGACGGTTGATCCGATCGTCGAACGCGCGCAGGTCGTCGTGCGCGCGCTCGATTTCCTCGTGCAGTTGGGTGAGCAGCCGATCGGCGATGTCGTCTTTGGTCAGCGGCGTCGCGGCCTGCTCCTGGAGCCGCACGTTTTTGGTGGCGCGTGCGGTGATGCTCAGCGGATAGCCGCCCAACAGCACGACCGCCGCCGAGCCGGGCTGCCAGCCCAGAGTGCGATCGATGCGCAGCAGCGTGCGCACTCGGGGGGTGTTCTGGGTATCGCGGTCGCGCACCGCGGCCAACGTGCTGAAGTTCGGGAAGCCTCGCCGGTTGGCTTCTTCCCTCGACATCCGCAGCTTGGCCAGCCGGGCGTCGACGAAGTGCATAAGCCGGGGAACGCCGTCGGCGGGAACCGTCATATTTTCCAACTTACCGCACCCGATTGGCAAAGTCGGCCAGCGAATTTTCACCCCCGATATATGTCATATGCCGACGTTAGGTTGCCCGCATGAAGATTCTTCTGGCCCTGTTTGCCGTCCTGGCCGCCCTCGCGGCGGTCGCCGTTCTCGCCGTGGTGCAGCTCGTGATCAAACTCGCCCCGCTTCTGGTGCTACTCGCCGTGGCGGTGGTCGTCGCCAAGGCTGTGCAGGCTCGTCGGCGTCCGCCCCCGCCGCTGATGCCGGCGCTGCCGCCGGCCCGGCGGGTGACCCCCGCTGTCACCGCACCGCCACGACCGGTGGGATGGGCGCCGCAGGCCCCCGGCGGGTGGGTGCTGTTGCCGGTGTGGATGGGGCCCGCGCCGGTGGCGTGGCGGCCTCCGCCCACCGTGATCGACGCCGACGTGGAGGGCGAGCACCGTGGCTGATACCCCGATCATCACCGATGAGAGCTGGGTCGATGAACTGATGGGCGGGCCCGACCCGGCCGCGGTGCCCACCGCCGCGACGATGCAGCCAGGCGTGGCCGACCTCGACGCCGCCCAACCCGAGCCCGAGCCTGAGCATGAGCCCGAAGCTGAGCAGTACGACGATTCGGCCGAGGCTCCTACCGATCCGCGGCTGCAGTCCGGCGCCGGGATCGCTGACGAGGCGCCGCCCGTGCATCTCGACACCGCAGCAGCCTTGACCGCCGAGCGCGACGAATCCGGGGTGGCCCGCGCCGACGCGGGCGCCAAACGCACTGCCGTGGCGCTGGGGGTGGGGCTGGTCGTGGCGGTGAGCGCCATCGTCGCCGCGCTGGTCACCTTCAGCGACACCGATGCACCTGCCGCGCCCCGTCAGGACAGTGCGGCTGCGGCCGCGCCCGTGGCCCAGCCGCAGCCGGTTCCTACCTCCGCCGCCCCGACCGTCCCTCAGGATCAGTCCATTCCCTTCACCGCCAGCGCCCCGTGTGCAGCCGGGTCAACCTCAGCGCAGTCGCTGACCGACACCGCCACCGATTCGGCGTGGGTGTGCGCCCGCGGCTCACGTGATGAAGCCCTCGAAGGCAAGGTCCTCACTGTCGACTTCGGCAAGAGCTACATGGTCTCCGGTGTCGAGGTCACGCCGGGATGGGTGGCGAAAACGCCTGGGGGACAGGACCGATGGCTCCAGCATCGGGTGGTGACGCGGCTGCAATACATCTTCCTCAACGGCAACGTGGTCTCTGACATCTTCACTCAGGACACCGGGAACGCCCACGGCCCGGTCACCGCCGCGCTGCCGCGACGGGTCTTGGCCTCCCGGGTCAATGTGGTGGTCTTGCAGACCTCCCGCCCACCTGCCTCACCGTTGCCGCCGGCCACCGATCCCGCTGCCCTGCCTGAGGCGCAGCCGGGGCTGGTGGAATCGCTGCTCGGCGAGGGTGGCGGGCCGCTGTCGGAAACACCGCAGAACCCTGAGCCGTATCCGGATCTGACCGTGCCCGACAACGGCAGCGACCCCGTGGACAACACGTTCGCGATGAGCGCATTGAAGTTTCTCGGTTACCAGCCCTAAGAAAAGAGACCACTGTGGCACTGTCGAAAACCTGGCAAGGGCGTCTCCGCCGATGGCGCGGTGGCGCCCATCGGGCCGGTGTCATCGCCCTGGTCGCCGCCGCGGTCTTCGGCGCCGCCGCGGGCTGCAAGGTGTTCTTCGCCCCCGATCGCCCTGACTTCATCGGGATCGCTCAGCGTGAACGCAACCAACAAAGCGTTGTCGGCGCGTTCGCCTCGGACTTCGTGGTGGCCTGGCGCACGGCGACGGTGAATCAGCGCGACAGCTTGGCGCGCTTCATCACCCTGCCCGAGCAGGGACTGGCGCTGCCCTCGACGCCGGCTGCGGTGATCACCGCGCCCCAGGTGGGCCCGGTGCTGCGGATGGGCACCCTCGATGACACCGAGCTCTATACCGCGGTCATCTCGGTCAACGAACGCCCCTACGCCTCGGCCCAACCGACCCGCACCTTCTACCAGGTGCCGGTGTCGCTGTGGAACCGTCAGCCACGCGCTCTGGACTTCCCGGCCCAGATCAACGATCCCGGCCCGGGCGCGGATTTCGCGCTCGACTACCGCAACGCTCTAGGACCCGAAAGCCCGGTGTTCGCCGTGGTGGCCGGATTCATCCGCACCTACCTCACCGCCACCAACGGCCTGGATCGCTACGTGGTTGCCGGTGCCCCCCTGCGCCCGATCGGCGGCTACCAAAGCGCGGTGGTCTCCTCAGCGGCCACCAGTCGCAGCGTGCCCGAAGCGCCGGCGCCGGGAGAGCAATTGCATGTGCGGGCCACAGTCGTCGCCCAAACCTCGCAGTTTGCCACAGTGAATCTGGTGTACCCGCTGACGCTGGAAAATAGCGGCGGGACCTGGATGGTGGCGGCCATAGACTTAGTGCCACAGGTCGGCGGTCAATCAGAAGCCGATCCGGTAGCCAAACCACATAGCTAACGCACCTCAAGAAAGGCGAGACGAATATGGCAGAGAATACCGAATTACTCGCGGCGTCAGGCCTTTTTGAGGCCGGCAACAAGCTCGGCCTGGCGGTGCTGGGCTTCTTGGCACTCGCCGCACTGGTCATCGGCGCCGGATCGGCCATCCGCAAGCTCAAAGAAGGCTCCGGGGCGGCCATCACCGCCGAAATCGGTGCCATCGTGTTCGCGGTCCTCATCGGGCTCTCGGTCGGCATCGCCTCCGCGCTCACCCAGGAAGCCGAGGACTCCGGCATCCGCAACCCGGTCCGCGTCGACAGCGTGTGGGATCGCTGAGCGCATGGGCAACGACACCTCGGCCAAGATCTACTCCGATCAACGCTCGCTGCCCATCCATCTGGGCGACTCCGGTGACGGATTCACGCTGCCGTTCAAGGAGAAATGGCGCGCCCCCGACGCTATCGCCGCGGTGCTGGGCTTCGTGGTGACCGGTTCGCTGGTGACGGCCAACATCACCAACGGGGCCAGTGCGTTCCGCATCCTCATCCTCGGCGTGGTGATCACGGTGGCTGCGGTGTGGCTGCTGTCGAAGCTGCCCGCCACCCGCCCGTCGCTGCGCACCCGCGCCCACTGGTGGTGGGAAAACCTGCGCCCGCAGGTCATCTCATCGCACCGCCCTCCCCGTTAAGAAGGGTCCTGCCATGTCTGTGCCCGCCCCGCTGCGCGCGATCGGCAACCTGCGGCTGACCCCGCACGGGGTCTACGCCGACTATCTGCTCTCCGGACAGCCGTTCATCTTCCTCTCCGAAGAGTGGCAGGACCGGGTGGCTGCCGAGCACGCCGAGCTGTGGCGTGCGCTGCCGTCAGGATCTTCGATCAGTGGCCTGACGGTCCCGGTGGCCCCGCGCGCCACCGTCCGCAAAATGCTGTACAGCCACCCCGATTTGCGCCCCGGCGCGGCCGCCCCCGAGGGCGTGTCCGAGGCGGCGCGGCCCTGGGTGCAGCACTGCCGCAGCTGGGAACCCACCATCGCCGGGCACCGCGCTCGCCGCCGTATCTACTGGCTGAGCCTGCCCCTGGATTACGGGCTGGCCGGGCGCACTCCCAGCGGCACGTGGCGGCGCATGGTCGACGCCGCACTCGGCCGTGACAAGGACACCGACTCCTCCATCGCCTACTACCGTGACCTGGCCGCCCAGATGGTCGCCGCGCTGCCTGCGGTGTTCTTTCCCAAACCGGCCACGGTGGAACAGATCTGGTGGCATTGGAACTACATCGCCAGCCGCGGCGCCTGGGATGCGCCGCTGCCGACACAACCGTTCAATCCCGACGCCACCCTGCCGGGGTCGGCGTTCACCCCGGTCCACCTGGACCCAGGTGCGGCTCAGCTGCGCGCCCGCCGCTGGCGGGCGGCCCGCACCGACGCCGACGTGTTCGTACGTACCTTCCGGGATCGCACCGATGGTGTTGCGGACTCCTATCAAGCGCTGCTGCCCTTAGACAGCTTCCCCGACAACGGAATTGCCTGGCCGCGCTCGACACTGTTCAAGGTTCTCGATGACCTCACGACACCGACCACGGTCTTGGACTGGACGATCAACATCACCTTCACCAGTGCGGATGTGGCCGTGTCGACCGCAGAGAACGTCATCGTCAACATTCGCGACCAGTACCGCCAGCGCGGCCGCCACGCATCGAGTTCCGACGAGCTGCTGCGCAAGCTGGCCTCCGGGCGGGAGCTGGCCTCAGAACTCAAACGCGGTAGCGCCGAGCGCGGTGTGAACGCCGCCATCGTCATCGCTGCGGCCGCCGGTGACCCGGATACGGTGAACCGGGCCGTCGCCGACGTCGCCCGCACCTACCGCGGCCAGAACATCGGCTCGAAACGGTGGCGCGGCAGCCAGCCCACATTGTGGCGGGCGTTCACCCCGGGCGGGGAGCGCCGCGCCGCCCTCGACGAGTTCCGCAACCCGACCACCACCAAGCGGTTTGCGCCGTTCGTCCCGCTGCTGGCGAGCAAGCTCGGAAACAACACCGGCGTCCCTTTGGGGATGAACCTGACCAGCCCGGGGCTGCGCGACGTCGTTCTCCTCGATGTCCTCAACGCGCCGGCCCGCGAGAATCCGGCGAATCTGGTGATCTGCGGCTCCCCGGGCCGCGGCAAATCGCATGCGACGAAGAATTTGAGCCGCTCGTGGCTCAAACTCGGCGCCGGTCTGCATTTATTCGATCCCACCGACGCCCGCGAACACGAAACAGCGTTGGCCGATTTCGACGATAAAGTCGTCATTGATGTCAGTCGCATGAATTTCAGTCTCGATGGATTGCGGGTTTTTCCTTATAAAGAAGCCGCAGAACGAACCATCGACCATTTGCTACCGCAATTGGGATTGTCGCCATTGAGCCGGGGCGCTCAGCGGCTGTGGGGGCTGCTGGCCCCGGAGTCACGCGAGGCCAACGGCATCGGCAGCACCGCGCAGCTGATCAGATATCTCCGCGACATGCCCACAGCGCGGCGCACCGACGCCGACGAAGATCTGCTCATCGGGTTGGAGGGCCTGGCCGCCCAACGCCTGCTGCGGCCACTGTTTGATGAGTCTCTGCCCGTTCCCGACATCGCCACCACCCAATGCGTGATCTGGAATTTCGCCGGACTCAAGCTGCCCACGGTCACCGAGGAATACCAGGCCCACCTGCATCAGCAGACCACCCCTGGCCAGCGCGCCGCCCAAGCGCTCTACGGGCTGGGCGCCGAAGTGGCGCAGTCGATCTTTTTCGGCCGCCCCGATCAGCCTGACATGCTGGTCGTCGAGGAGTGCGCAGCGTGGACCAACTCTCCGGGCGGACAGAAGTGCGCGAACACGATCATCCGCCAGGGCCGTAAGGCCTGGACGGGGTTCTGCGGTATCAGCCAGCAGCCGATCAAAGACTTCGCCGTGCTGGAGGACGAGTTCATAGATCAGCGACTGTGCCTGGGGTTCAAGCGATCTGACATCGCCAAAGCAACCTTGCAGTGGTGTGACCGCGACCTGGACCGCCACCCGGAGCTGCTGGCCAACTACGTCAACAACACCAGCCCCGTGCAGCTGGTCGACCACGGCGACGATGCGATCGATGACCGCTACGGAAAGGTGATCCCCGGCCGCGAGGGCGAAGCGTGGTTCCTCGACGAGTTCGGTGGCTTCGGCAAGGTGGCGCTGTTTGCAGCCCCGACCGCAGCACTGGCCGCCCGCTTCGACACCAACCCCCACCGAGCTCGGCAACGCAGCCAGGCCACGCAGCGATCATGACCGCACGCCTGCACTACTGGTATCTGACCCACCCGCGGTCGGGCCGTCCGCTACTGGTGCTGGGCGTCCTGCACACGCTGGCACTGCTCGCGACCGTCACCGCGCCGACGGCCAGCGCGTCGACCAACGCGATGGTGCTCAACTGGACCGGCCTCAAAGACACCTACGGGGTGCCGCTGGGCAACTACTACCTGAGCCTGCCCACCATTCGCGAGCAGATCACCCAGGCCGGCCCCGACATCGGCTGGACACCCGATAGCTGGATGGCCTGGACGCTGCACGCCATGGAAACGATGGCGTTCAACGTCACCTCGGCCAGCATCCTCACCGCCGAGGCGGGGCTGTTCATCGGCATCATCGCGTTGGCACTGTGGCTGATGAAGATGACGGTGAGCACCTACTGGCTCACCGTCATCGGCGAGATCGCCCGCGCAGTCACCAACGCGGTCATCACCGTCACCACGCAGTTGGGCCTGTTGGCGATCGCGATCCCAATCGGGGTGTTCGCCGGAGTGGTCACCATTCACCGCGGCGAAGCCGGTCGGGGCTGGACGATGATCCTCATTGCGTTGACCATGCCGGCGCTGTCGATCGCGATCTTCGCCAACCCGGCCGGGCTGATGTATGGCGAAGGCGGGCTCCTCGAGTTCGCCCGCCGGGTCGGGTTCAGCGTCGCACAGGCCGCCACTCCGGGCCATAACGGCACCTTCGACGGTGTCGGCTCGGGCGGGCAGGTCGACGCGCTGACCGCCAGCCTCATCACCCACACCGTGCGAGAACCGTTGCAGCTGTGGAACTTCGGTCAGGTCGTCGATCGGGTGGGTGGATGCGGCGCCGCCTGGTCGGCGGCCGTCAATCGCGGTGCACCCGATGGACCGATCCGTGCCATGCAGTCCTGCGGCAACACCGCTGCAGTGTCCTACGCCCAGCACCTCGACGGCACCAACATCTGGGTCGGCCTGGTGTTCGTTGTGGTTGCGCTGCTGCTGGGGGCCTTCATGGTGCTCTCGGGCTGGGCAGTGCTCAAGGTGTCGGTCAAGGCGATCTACACAACGGTGATCCTGCTGCCGACGCTGTGGCTGGGAGCCATCCCCGGTGCCCCCCAGCGTCGCGCTACCGCTGTGGTGTGGCAGTTCTTCCGCCACGCCATCGAGGTCCTGGTCTACATCATCTTCGTCAGCGTCATGGGCCTGGCGGTGGAGTCAATCGTCGCCGGCCGGCTCCCCGCACAACTGGGCGGCAACAACCCGTTCGCGCACGTGCTGATGATGGGCGCAGTCTCGGTCGCGGCGATGATGCTGCTGCGCTACATCCGCGCCGACCTGTCGGCCGAACGCCCCGGACCCGGCCTGTTCCGCCAGGCTGGCAGTGTCGCCCTTGGCATGGGGATGCACGCCGCGATCGGCGGCGTCGGCGGTGCCGCCGCCGCCGGA
>CAXEZH010000296.1:0-55515 GCA_964000695.1 uncultured Mycolicibacterium sp.
ACAAAGAAGCACTGCTGACCGAGCTGCTGGTCGGCATCAGCACCCGCCTGCTGGCTGGCGCCTCAGCTGTCGCGGAGGCCGCGGCCGACGCCCAGTCCGCGCTGGCCGCCCTCATCGACTTCCACCTCGACTTCGCGCTCGGAGAATCCGATCTGATCCGAATCCAGGACCGCGACCTGGGGAACCTCCCGACACCGGCCAAACGCCAGGTACGCCGCGCGCAGCGTCAATACGTCGAGATCTGGGTCGCAGTGCTGCGCCGCCGCAACCCGACGGTGACGGAGACGGAAGCCCGGGTGATGGCGCATGCGACGTTCGGGCTGTTGAACTCGACGGCGCACAGCATGAAGCCCGGAGGAACCAAAGCGGCCGAGGCCAGCTCGCGAACCGTCTTGAGAGCGATGACGGTCGCCGCGCTGACCCCGGCCGAATGACTGAGCGGTGTGCGCTAATACCACGCCTTGCGGCCGCCCACTGGGCGTCCGATGGATCCGAGGATCCAGAACACGGCGCCGATGACCAGCAACACCACACCGATGTAGGTGAGAATGGCGAAGTCGAAAACGAGACCCAGGATAAGCAGGATCGCACCGAGCACGATCATGTCCGCTCCGTTTCTTCCAGTGTCCAGTCAGCGTCTCACTGACTGGGTTGCGGGATGTTGCATTCCGTGACTTCGGGGTTGACTCCCGCATAGTTCAGCGGACCGGCGACAACGGTCAAGGCGATACTTCCGGCGGTGGCGCAATTGGCTTCGCCCCCACTGAAGTAGTCACGCTGATACGCCGCGAACACGCCGATCAGTAACCAGACGAGCACAATGACCCCGAGAGCTCCTCGCATGTCCTGTCTCCTCCGTCCACGCGCCACCGTGACGCGCAGCAAAGCTTTACCCGCCTGACAATTCCGATAAACCTGTCGACGGTCAGTGACCGAAGGCCTCGGTGAGCCAGGCGGTCATCGCCTTGAGCAGCACCGCACGGTTTTCGCGTTTGTCGATCTCGTGGCCGTCGTCGTCGAACAACAACAATTCGGTCTTGCGGCCCAGTGCAGTCAGGGCGTCGTGCATCTGAAACGACTCCGACGGCGGCACATTGGTGTCATTGAGACCGTGCACCAACAACAGCGGAGCCGTCAGCGCCTGCGCCCGCGGCAGCGGCGACAGCCGTTCCAGCAGATCCTGGTCGCTGACGGGGTGGCCGTACTTCGGGTAGGCCGCCGCCGCGATCCACGGCTCGGTGGTGCGGTACCAGCTGTTCAGATCGCTCATCCCGCAGATGCTGATGCCCGCTGCGAACGTGTCCGGGTGAAACGCCAACGCGGCCTGCGTCAGGTAGCCGCCGTAGGACCACCCGCAGCACGCCACGCAACCCTGCGGCGCGTATCCGTTGCCCACCAGATAATGCACAGCGTCGGCCACATCGTCGATCGCGGCGAAGCGTCGCTCGCGGTCGTCGGCGTGCATGAACGCCCGTCCGAATCCGCCCGAGCCGCGGACGTTCGGCAGGAACACACAGATGCCGGCGTCGACGAGGCCGGGGAAGAATTCGTTGTAGCCGGGCCTGCCCTGCCCCTCGGGACCGCCGTGCAAGAACAGCATCGCTCCGATCGTCGGCGTCCCCTCCGGCGGCCGGAACAACCATCCGGTGAAGCGCATTCCGTCGCGGGCGGTGACGGTTTCCAGCGTGGGCTCCGCCGACAGCGGACCGGTGCTGGGCACCCGGTCCACCATCTCCCATTCGCCGGTACGCGGATCGACCAGTTCGACGGTCGGAGGTTTGCTCGGGCCCTCGACCGTGAGCGCCAACATCGAGCCGCCCGCGCTGATGCTCAGTTCGCTGGCGACCATACCGGGCAACGGGATCGGGTCGTAGAGCGTGTTGTCGCCGAATTCGAGAATTTGTAACTCGCTGGCGCCGTGGATGTTCCACAACATCGCCACCGTCGACAGATCGTCGCTGACGGTGAACTCGTCGAGCTCGTATCCCGGCCGCTCGGCCAACACCTGATAGGCCACACCGTCGGCGGTCACCGTCACCTCGAGCAGCCGGGCGTGCTGGGCGCCGTTCTCGCTGCGGATGATCGCACGCACGTAGCCCTCGGTGCTGTTGAGGCCGTAGTCCTTGGCTGGGTGGTAGAGCTCGAGAACCTCACCCTCCACGCCCGAGCGCAACCGCCGCGGGCTGTGGTCGTCGAGGATGATGCCGGTGTCGGTGGTCGATCCCGGGTCGTACGGCAGCAGCGCCGTCTCGGTGAGTCCACGCAGCATGATCAGGTCCCGATAGCCACGCGGGCCCACCCGCACCAACGCCGCCCCCGCCCACGCATCCACCAGCCGACCCCCGGAGCGGCGGTCCAGCACGATCGACGACTGGCCGGACGGGTCGATCAGACACGAGCTGCCGACCCCGTCCTCACCGGTGAGGATCGCCGCCACCTGGGTGCCGTCCCAGCCGATCAGTTCGGCGGTGCCCTCCACCCCGGACGGCCAGAAGTCGATCCGGCGCGCGTCACGATCGTCGGGATCGGTTGTCACCACCCAGATCTGGCTACGGGTTCCACCCTCGGGCGCCACCTGGCACGCCAGCCAGTGGCCGTCGGCCGAGTGCATCACCCGGGTGACCGGCCCCTCGACGGGCAACTCCACGTCACGCGACGAGCTGGCACGCCAGCCCCGCAGGAACCGCTGCACCGCGCGCGGGTAGCCGCCGTCGTCGACCAGATGGGCGAATGCGGTCGCATCCGGCGACATCGACGCGCCATATATCCGACGAACCTGTTCACCCACGATGGTTGATTGTGCACGCTCGTCCTGCCCGGCGCGGTACGAGCCCGCGACGAAGCAGACTGTGCAGCTGCACAGGTACCCTGCAGCCATGAGGTGGGCATGACGGATTCACCGAACCGCGGGCAGTGGGGCAACCGGGACGAGCCGACACAGGCGTTCGGCAACGGCTACCCCGGCCAGGTCGACCCGGCGTATGCCAGCCAGATGCCCTACGGGCCGCCGTATCAACCGCCCGCCCCGACCCGGCCGCTGCCCGGATACCCGCCCTACGGATACGACCCGTACGCCGGCGGCGGTCAATACCCACCCTCCTACCCTCCCGGCCAGGGCGGCGAGCCCCCCGAACCCGACGGTCCCAAGTCTCCGCGGTGGCTGTGGGTCGTCGCGGGCGTTGCGGTGGTGACGGTGATCGGCCTGGTCATCGCGTTGGTCATCGTCAACAGCTCCCAACAGGAAACCATGGTGGCGCCGCTGCCCTCGCAGCCCGAGCCGAGTTTCGCACCCCCCACCGAGCGCACCCCGACCACGACGTCGCGCACCCCGCCGCGTCCGGTCCTGCCGCTGCCCACTCCGTCGACGAGGCCGTCGCCGACACCGCCCACCACGACCGCGCCCGGCGCGACCGACACCGTCGTCTACAACGTCTCGGGCAGCGGTCGCGCGATCAACATCACCTACGTCGACACCGGCGGCTTGCTGCAGACCGAGTTCAACGTGATGCTGCCGTGGAGCCGGGAGGTGACGCTGCCGCAGCCCGGGGAGGATTCGGCCAGCATCAGCATCATCAACGTCGGTCGCGAGGTGAACTGCTCGATCACGGTCAACGGCACCCAGGTCGAACAGCGCACCGGAGCCGGGCTGACCATCTGCGCGGCGACGCGTTAATCCGTGGACGGGCCGGCCGCCCGGCGATGCGGTGCGCGCACCCCCAGCATGGCCAGCAAGCCCAGCGCCAACACCACGATCAGCCCACCCATGCCGGCGCGCTCGGCGTCGAAGATGTCGATGAACAGCGAGAACAACCACGGAGCGAGGAATGTCGCGGCCCGGCCGGCGGTGGTGTAGAGCCCGAACGCGACGCCCTCGTTGCCCGGCTCGGTCAAGCGCAGCATCAGGGTGCGCGCCGAGGACAGAACCGGGCCGATGAACAGGCACAGCATCAGCCCGCATGCCCAGAACGCGGCGGGCCCCGACAGCACCAGCAGCGCCGTTCCCACCGCGATCATCGCGCTCAGCGACGTCACGATCACCCGCTTGGAGCCGAACCAATCGTCGGCGCGCCCGCCCAGCACCGCTCCGACGGCAGCGACCACCGAGGCAGCCATCCCGAACAGCAGCACGTCGGCCTGCGAGACGCCGTACACGGTGACACCGAGCACCGCGCCGAAGGTGAACACCCCGGCCAGGCCGTCGCGGAACACCGCGCTGGCCCCCAGGTAGTACACGACGTTGCGGTCGCGGCGCCATTCGTCCCGCAGCGCACGACCGAGGCGACGGTAGGCGGCCAGCACCCCGATCCGTTCGGCTGGTTCGCGCGTCACCGGCGCGCGCACCGAGACCAGCAGAGGCAGTGCGAACAACCCGAACCAGGCGGCGACCAGCAGCATCGCCGCGCGGATGTTCTGGCCGTCGGCGGCGGGCAGGTCGAGCAGTCCGCGGGTTTCGCCATCACCGGAGATGAACCCGACATAGACCACCAACAGCGCCAGGACACTGCCGAAATACCCCAGCGCCAAACCGAATCCGGAGACCGCGCCCGCGTTGCGCGGGGTCGAGAGCTGGCGCAGCATCGCGTTGTAGGGGACCGTGGCGAGCTCGCTGCAGGCGGCGGTGCACGCGAGCAGGATCAGACCGGGCCACATGAACCGCACGTCGTCGCGGATCAGCGCCATCGACGCCGTCAGCAGGACCACCAGACCCGTGAGGGCGGCCAGCGCGCGGCGGCGCCGCGCGGGTGCGTCGACCCACACCCCGGTCAGGGGCGCCAGCAGGGCGACCAGAAGTCCCGCCGCCGCCAGGGCGCGGCCCAGCCAGCTGGCCGGACTGGTCGGCCCGGGCAGGCCTTCGCCGACGGTGCTCGTCAGATACACCGAGAACACAAACGTGATGACGATTGCGTTGACCGCGGTGGCACCGAAGTCCCACAACGCCCAGGCCAGGATGCGCGATCGAGGTGCCGCGGCGGCTGGCGCCTCGGTCGGAGGCGACGGCTGGCTCATGGGTGCCCACGATATAGTCCGGCCCATGCCAGTACCTGCCCCCAGCGCCAATGCCCGCGCGGTCGTCACCGGAGCGTCGCAGAACATCGGTGAGGCGCTGGCCGTCGAACTCGCAGCGCGCGGTCATCACCTGATCATCACCGCCCGCCGCGGCGAGGTTCTGGAGGCGTTGGCCGAGCGGTTGCGCCAGCAGTACGGGGTGACCGTCGAGGTGCGCGCCGTCGACCTGGCCGACCCGGCCGCCCGGGGCGAACTGTGCGACGAGTTGGCCACCCGCGAGATCTCCATCCTGTGCGCCAACGCGGGCACGGCGACCTTCGGCCCCGTCGCCACGCTGGATCCGGCCGAGGAGCGGAAGCAGGTGCAGCTCAACGTCCTCGGCGTGCACGAGCTCGTGCTGGCGGTCCTGCCCGGCATGGTGGAGCGGCGGGCCGGCGGAATCCTCATCAGCGGTTCGGCGGCCGGCAACTCGCCCATCCCGAACAACGCGACCTACGCCGCGACCAAGGCTTTCGCCAATACCTTCAGTGAATCGCTGCGGGGCGAACTGAAACCCGTCGGCGTCCACGTCACCGTGCTGGCACCGGGTCCCGTCCGCACCGAGCTGCCCGACCCCGGCGAACAGTCGCTCGTGGAACGGTTGATCCCCGACTTCCTGTGGATCGACACCGTGTACACCGCCAAGGTGTCGCTGGATGGGTTGGAGCGCAACAAGATGCGCGTCGTGCCGGGACTGACGTCGAAGGCGATGTCAGCGGCCAGCGGGTATGCGCCACGGTCGGTCGTCGCGCCCATCGTCGGCGCCGTCTACAAGAAACTCGGTGGGAGCTAGCAATTCGACGACGGCGAGCGCTCGACGGCCGCGGCGGAGTCTTCACCGGCGGCGGAGTCTTCAGCGGCGGCGCCTGCGCCCAGTGCCGAGGATGCTGCGGGTGATCTCACGCCCGATCACCGTCCCGGCCGAGCGCATCGCGCTCTTGAAGGCCGGGCTGTCCATCACCTTGTCCAGCAGCCCGGGCTCGGCCGGCTGGACGGGGTCGGGCATCGGCGGCACATCCGGCAGGTCCCACATCGGTGGTAGCTCGGTGGCCGGCGGTGCCGGTTCGGGCGGTGCCAGCCGGGCAGCGAGTAGTTCGTACGCCGACTCCCGGTCCACCGTCACGCCGTACCGCGCCTGCAGGGCGCTGACAGCGGCGGCGTTGCCGATGGCGTCGGGCCCGATCGCGTCCATCGACGAACGCGGTGCCCGCATGCGGGTCCACGCCACCGGGGTAGGCACCCCGGTCTCGGAGAGCACCGTCACCACCGCCTCACCGATGCCCAGCGAGGTCAACGCCGACTCCAGGTCGTAGACGTCGGTCTTCGGGTACGTGCGCACCGTTCTGGTCAGCGACTTCTGGTCGTCAGGGGTGAACGCGCGCAGCGCATGCTGGATGCGGGCACCGAGCTGACTCAACACGTCTTTGGGGACGTCGGTAGGCAGTTGGGTGCAGAAGAACACCCCGACCCCTTTGGACCGGATCAGCTTGACGGTCTGCTCGACCTGCGCCAGGAAGGCTTTGGAGGCGTCGGCGAAGAGGAGATGCGCCTCGTCGAAGACGAATACCAGCTTGGGTTTGTCGAGGTCACCCACCTCGGGCAGCGTGGTGAACAGATCGGCGAGCACCCACATCAGGAACGTGGAGAACAGCACGGGACGGGCGGCCTGGTCACCGAGTTCGAGCAACGTGATGACGCCCTGCCCCGAGGAGTCGACGCGCATCAGATCACCCGGTTCGAGCTCCGGTTCACCGAAGAACGTGTCAGCTCCCTCGGCTTCCAGGTTGACCAGAGCGCGAAGAATCACCCCGGCAGTCGTCGTGGACACCGCGCCCAGCGCTTTGAGCTGCGGCTTGCCGTCCTCACTGATCAGATACCCGATCACCGAGCGCAGATCCTTGAGGTCCAGCAGCGGCAGGCCCTGCTTGTCGGCCCAGTGGAAGATCAGCCCGAGCGTCGACTCCTGAGTCTGGTTCAGTCCCAGCACCTTCGACAACAGGATCGGACCGAAACTGGTGATCGTGGCGCGCACCGGCACCCCGACCCCGGCTGTGCCCAACGACAGGAACTCCACCGGAAACGCCTGCGGCACCCAGCTGTCCCCGGTGTCGGCGGCGCGCGCGGAGATCTTCTCACCGGGCGCACCGGGGCGCGACAGGCCGGACAGGTCACCCTTCACGTCGGCCATCACCACCGGCACACCGGCCGCCGAGAGTTGCTCGGCGATCACCTGCAGCGACTTCGTCTTGCCGGTACCCGTGGCCCCGGCAACGAGACCGTGGCGGTTGAGCGTGGCCAGCGGGACGCGCACCCGGGCGGCGGGGTCACACACACCGTCGACGACCACCGTGCCCAGTTCCAGCGCCGCCCCGTCGGCGGCATAACCTGCGGCGATCTGCTGAGCAGCCGTCGCCGTCGACTCCGTGCTCATGCTGGAACACTACTGGGTGCCGTACGCGCTTCGGAGGGTGAAGTCAGCCCGGCCAGACCGTGGGGCTTACTGTGAAACGCTGTGCGCGACGAACTGGTGTGGATCGACTGCGAGATGACCGGGCTGGATCTCAAGTCCGACCTGTTGATCGAAATCGCGGTCCTGGTGACCGACTCCGAACTCAACGTCCTCGGCGATGGCGTCGACGTCGTCATCCATGCCGGTGACGACGCGCTGTCGTCGATGATCGACGTGGTGGCCCAGATGCACGACAAGTCTGGTCTCACCGAGGAGGTGCGGGCGTCGACCATCGACCTGGCGACCGCCGAGGAGATGGTGCTCGACTACATCCGCACGCACGTCAAGCAGGCCAAGACCGCCCCGCTGGCGGGTAACTCGATCGCCACCGACCGCGGGTTTCTGGCTCGGGACATGCCCAAACTCGACGACTATCTGCACTACCGGATGATCGACGTCAGCTCGATCAAGGAACTGTGCCGGCGCTGGTATCCGCGGATCTACTTCGGGCAGCCGGAGAAGGGTCTGGCCCACCGTGCGCTGGCCGACATCCACGAGTCGATCCGCGAGCTGAAGTACTACCGGCAGACGGCGTTCGTCGCCCCGCCGGGCCCGTCGACCGGCGAGATCGCCGACGTCGCGGCGGCGCTGGGTCCGGCCTCACCTGCGGATTCGGGTACTGATTCGATCGATGAGGGTTCCAGCAGCTAGTATCTAGCACGCCGCACACGCGGCAATGGTGGCTGTAGTTCAGTTGGTAGAGCACCAGGTTGTGATCCTGGCTGTCGCGGGTTCGAGTCCCGTCAGCCACCCGTTAACGGGAACGCCGTCTACGCAAGTAGGCGGCGTTTCTGCGTTCTGACCATCATCCGCGTCCCGCAACGACGAAGCCCACCGCAGCAAGCTGCGGTGGGCTTCGTCGGGAGCGATCCGGGAGGGTCAGACGTTGGCGTTGCCTTCCTTCCACTGGCTCCAGGGGATGTTCCAGTCCCCGAGGCCGTCGGTGCCAGGCAACGTCGAACCGACCGTGTTGACGATCTCCACGATGTCGCCGCGCTTGGAGTTGTCGTAGAACCACTGACCGTTGCTGGTGCTGACGTTGATACAGCCGTGGCTGACGTTGCTGTAGCCCTGGCTGCCCACCGACCACGGGGCGGCGTGGACGTAGATGCCGCTGTAGGAGATCTGGGTCGCCCAGTCGACCTCGGTGCGGTAGCCGTTCGGTGAGTTGACCGCCACGCCGTAGGTCGACGAGTCCATCACCATGTGCGAGCGCCGGTCACCGACGATGTACACGCCGTTGTTGGTCGGTGTGCTGTTCTTGCCCATCGACACCGGCATCGTCTTGACCACTTCACCGTTGCGGGTCACGGTCAACGTCTTGGTGCTGTCATCGACGGTGGTGATCACCTCGTCGCCGATGGTGAAGTTCGTCGACACGTTGTCCTGCCCGTACAGACCGTCGCCCAGATCCACGCCGTAGGTGTTGACCGACACCTCCACGGCGGTGCCGGGCTTCCAGTACTCGGCGGGGCGCCACCGGACCTCTCGGTTGTTCAGCCAGTAGAACGCGCCCTCGACCGGCGGGTCGGTCTTGACCGTGATCGCGCGTTGAGCGGCCAGCCGGTTCGGGATGTTCTCGTCGAAGCGGATGGCGACCGGCTGACCGACGCCCACGACCTCACCCTCGTTGGGCAGGACGTACGGCATCGTCAGGTTCTCCGGCGAGTGCGTCTCGAACGTCATCTGGCGGCTGGTGGCTCCGCCCAGGCCCAACGACTGCGCGTTGAGCGTGTAGCTCTTGTTGTAGCCGAGCGGCTCGGTGGTCTGCCAGGTCAATCCGTCCTCGGACAGCTTGCCTTCGACCTGCTCGCCGCTCGCGTTGACCATCGACACCGCGCCGAGCACACCGAACTCGGCGCTGACTGTCACCGGGGAGTCGACGCTTACGCCGACCGCACCGTCCTGCACCGACGAGGTGAGCTTTGGCACCAGCAGGTCACCGTAGGGGGTGCCCTTGTCGCTGATCACCTGCGGCGCGGGCGCCTCGGCAGGGCCACCGCAGGCGGTGAGCAAGAGCGCGATCGCCGGAACCAGGGCGGCGACGGTCAACCAGACTCGGTTGCGTCGCACACGGTTCGCCGTGCTGACCTGCCACATACTGCGCTCCACCTCACATACAGATTGATACGTCGAAAACACTCGGATCGATTCTACGGCTCGATTGTGACGGGTAGGCGACGCCGACGTCGCTTCCCGGTACCGCGCGGACAACGTGATTTCTCCCTGTGCCGCGGGCCTGTTATTGTCGCACACGCGCGCCGTTAGCTCAGTTGGTAGAGCAGCTGACTCTTAATCAGCGGGTCCGGGGTTCGAAACCCTGACGGCGCACCACACAGAAACCCTGCTTCGGCGGGGTTTTTCTGGTTTACGGCCCCAGCCTGGCGGACAACTGCCGGCGCCTGTGCTGACCGAGCCCGGGCAGGGTTGTGCGTCGTCTCCCCGCCGCGTTCATCCGATCGCGCCAACGCCGGTCCGAAGTCTCCTACGATCAGCCGAATGAGCCGGGCTGTTCACCGCGTCACCGGTTCGTCCACGCCGGCGTCAGCACGCGGCAAGGACCCGGCCGGGTACGGCTCCGCTGTGCTTCCGACCGTCTGGCATCAATTCATTTCCCTCCGCTGACCGACGGGCAACGCCGTCGCACGCCTAGTACCGAGGACACCGACATGACGGACTCGACGTTTCAGCTACTGGCCATCGGGCTGTACTTCGCAGCGATGATCGCCATCGGTGTCTACGCCTACCGCCAGACCAACGATCTGGACGACTACATGCTCGCCGGGCGCAAACTCTCCCCCGGCGTCGCGGCGCTGTCCGCGGGAGCGTCCGACATGTCCGGCTGGCTGCTGCTCGGCGTGCCCGGCGCCATCTACGCCACCGGACTCGGGGAGTCGTGGATCGTGATCGGCCTCGTCATCGGGGCGTATCTGAACTGGCGCTTCGTCGCACCGCGCCTTCGCGCCTACACCGAGATCGCGAACAACTCGATCACCGTACCGAGCTTCTTCGAGAACCGACTACGAGATCATTCGCACATCCTGCGGATCACAGCGGGTGTCATCATCCTGGTGTTCTTCACCTTCTACGTATCGTCCGGGATGGTGGCGGGCGGAGTGTTCTTCGAGGCCACGTTCGGCTCGTCCTACTTGGTGGGCATGCTGCTGGTCGCCGGGATCACCCTGAGCTACACGCTGTTCGGTGGTTTCCTGGGTGCGACCCTGACCGATGTCGCGCAAGGCCTGCTGATGCTCGCCACCCTCATCGCCGTACCCGTCGTCACGATCATCGCTGCGGGCGGACCCGGCGAGGTGATCGACGCGATCAACGCCGCCGACGCTGCGCACAACCTCGCCGACCCCGCTGACGAAATGCACCGCACCTCGTTGTTCTTCGGCGGCAGCGTGCTGGCGATCCTGTCCGCTGCGGCCTGGGGGCTCGGCTACTTCGGACAGCCCCACATCATCGTCCGGTTCATGGCGCTGCGCTCCCCCGCCGACGCGAAGGCCGGTCGCCGCATCGGCATCAGTTGGATGGTGCTCAGCTCCGTCGGCGCCATCGCCACCGGCTTCGCCGGCCTGGCGTACTTCTACAGTCGCGGCGAAACACTCGAGAACGCCGAGACGGTCTTGCTCCAGTTGGCACAGGTGATGTTCCACCCCTTCGTGGCCGGAATCGTTCTCGCGGCGGTACTCGCGGCGATCATGTCGACGATCTCCTCGCAGCTGGTCGTCTGCTCCTCGGCACTGGTCGAAGACATCTACCGCGCGTTCGGCAAGGAGACCAGCCCGACCCGGCTGGTCAACTACGGCCGGCTCGGGGTGCTGACCGTCGCGGTGGTGGCGATCCTGCTCGCCCTGAACCCTGACGGCACGATCCTCGATCTGGTGGGTTTCGCCTGGGCAGGCTTCGGCGCGGCGTTCGGCCCGCTGATCATCCTGTCGCTGTTCTGGCGCCGACTCACCTCGGCCGGCGCGATTGCCGGCATGCTCAGCGGCGCCGTGGTCGTCGGCGTCTGGGGCCAGACCGATGCACTGGCCAGCGTCATGTACGAGATCGTTCCCGGCTTCATCGCCTGCGGTGTGGTGGCCATCGCGGTGTCTCTGCTCACCAGGCGTCAGAACGACGACATCGAGCGCGAGTTCACGGAGATGGACGCGGCGGTTCGGGAACCGGCCCCGCTCGCCTGAGCAGCCCGCCCTCGCAAGGCTTTCCCGCAGGCCGACCCGGTGGGTCAGGCGACCGCCATGCCCACCGTCAGTCCTGCCACCCCGCCCACCTCGGCGGCGACGGTCGGCAGCGCCAACTCGACGGCCTCGACGTTGATGAAGCCCAACTGCAGCAGGTTCTCGTACGGCGTGGCCGAACCCACCAACTGCAGCTTGAGCTGCGAGTCCGGCGCCATCGTGTAGGCGATCTGCTCCAAATCAATGGAGACGGTGTGCGTGCGGCCGTCGAGCGTCACCGGGATGGGCGTCACCAAGTTGCCCAACACCAAGCCGGTGGTTTCGTCGACCAACTGCCCGTAGATGTGGCGACTCGTGCCCAGACCCGAGTACGTGATGGTCAGCTCGGGCGCACCGACGATCTGCACGGTGGCCTCCGGGGACGGCACCTCGACGTCGATGGCCAACGCTGCTTCCGAGGCCAGCGCCGGGGACACCAGAAGCGGTGTCGGCGACTGTGTCTGCGGCCCGGAACCGCCCAGCAGCGGCAGGATCGGCAGGAAACCGCCGGCCCCGGCGATCACGAGCGACTCTCCGTAGAACGCGGGATCGGTCGGCAACAGATCCGAGAAGAAATAGTCACCGTTCTGGTCGAACCACTCGAACCGTGGTCCGGTGGGCACCAACTCGTTTCCGTTGACGTACTTGTCGAGCCAATCCAGCGTCGAGTCGATCAGCAGCGGGGTCTGCAGCGGGCTGATCGGATCAAGGCAGACGCCGTGACCACCGCACGCCCAGATCATGTCGACCGGGGTGCCGGCCGCCTCCAGCAGCATTGCGTTGGTGACGGCCTGCGCCAGGGTGAACAGACCGTCGGCGGTGCCCTGGATCAGCAGCGTGGGCGCGGTGATACCGCTCACCAGCACGGTGGGCCCGCTGCTGGCCAGGATGGCCTGCTGGGTCTCGGTGATGAAGCCCAGCAGATCGCCGAGGATGATCGCCGGGTAGATCTGCGAGTTGATCCGGGCGCCCCCTTCCAACAGATCCAGTCCCAGCAGGGTCGCCCACGCGGTCTTGAAAGCCTCGGTGGGATACAGCGCCTCGTTCAGGGAATTCCACGCGATCACCGGGACAATGGCCTCGATCCGGTCGTCGATGCCCGCCGACACCAACTGGATTCCACCCCCGTAGGAACCACCCACCATGCCGACCACGGGGTCCCCGGGGCCGTCCAGCAGTGTCTCGGGCCGGGTGGCCACCCAATCCAGGATCGCCTGCACGTCGCGGCCCTCGAAGAACGGGTTGTCCAGCTGCAGCACGCCGCCGGAAGCGAACTCGCCACGCGGATCCCAGGTCACCACGTTGTAGCCGGCGTCGCGCAGCGGCACCAGCCCCGGAACCAGGTTGAACACCGTCGTCACAGAGGTGGGGTCGATGTTGCCCGGGTCGCCCAGGCCCGGCCCGTTCAGAACGGTCGACGCGGTTTCACCCGCCGCCAATCCCGAGGCCGGGAAGAAGTTCGTGCTGATCTGCACCCCGTCGAACGAGGTGACCATCGTGGTGAAGGCGACCGGCGCACCGGCGGGCACCAGTTCGCCGACATTGACGTCGATCGGCGTGATCACCCGGTACCCGATGAACGGTTGCAGGATGGTGCCCAGTATCGGAATCTGCTGCAACCCGAGGACGATCGGCTGCACGAAGTCGCCCAGCAACGGGATCTTCTCCAGGAAGCGGACCAGTCCGGTCTGCTCGCTGACCATCACCGTGAACTGCTCGGTACCACCCGACTCGACGACCGACAGGTCCGGCAGGAACGAGAAGCTGCCGTCTGCGGCGAGGGTGATCTTCCCGCCCTGGTTCGGTTCGTCGAGGATGGTGTAGATCAACGGGTTTCCGCGCGAATCGGTGGCACCGACGTCGCCGTAGATGACGCCGTCGATGAACTCGAGTACCGGGTTCACCGAGACTGGGCCACTCTCCAGTTCGCGACGGGCGGCCGCTGCCATCGCCCACTCCATGGGCGAGTTCATCGGCGGTGCCGCCGGCCCCCCACCGGCGAACGGGCTGAGCAGCCCGACCATCTCGGTGAGGGCGACGTCTGGCACGGCCGCCGTGGCGTCGACCGGATCTTCCGCTGCAGCCGTCTGCACGGCCTGCGCCGTCGGTTCAGTGGCCGCACGGCCGGCCACGGCCTCGGGGGTGGCCAGCCATTCGACCGCTTGAACCTGCCGCTCGGCAGCGAGTTCGGCGTCGACCTCGTCGTTCACCGCAGCCGAGTCGACCTCATCGCCGGCAGACGCCGAGTCGACGTCATCGGACACCCCCGCCGCAGTATCGGGCTCTGCGGCCGCGTAGCCGCCGCTGTCGACCGGATCGTCGTCGTCAACGTCTCCATCGGCCTCGAGACCCTCGTCGACGCCGAGATCAGCGTCGAGGTCCTCGTTGTCACCGCCGGCGTCATCGCCGTCGCTGCCGCCAGAAGCGTCGTCGCCGTCGGACACGTCAGCGGCGTCGTCACTGTCGCCCGCATTCGCCGATTGGCTCGAAGCGCCGGCGGTCGAACTGTCGGTACCGCCCGTGGAAGTGCCCGCCGAACTACCCGACGACGCACTCGAACCCGACTCTCCGGAGCCGGTGTCCGCAGCCGCGACACCGTAGCCCGTCAGGACCGCGGCCCCGACACCCAGGGCGACCGCGAGGCCGCCGATCCGACCGACATATGCCGCTGCGCTCATAATGTCCTCCCACCGACCCGCGAATGCCGGGCAAATATAAGCCGCGTCAATAGTCGGGCACCGGGGATTGCCGAAAAGTGTCACAGGCAAATGGCAACTGGCACGCGCGTGCAGTATTCGGGCGGTCGCTCAGATCAGCGGATCAACGGGAGAATGGACCGAACGACGGCTGGCAAAGCCTCTGACATCGCCGGCCGCCATGAGACGAGCCGGTCGCACAGCCTCCGCCCTCGTCGCCGGCCGCGCTCGGCCGACCCTGGTCAACGACGCGGAGCGAACCCGCCCGGGCCGGGCTGACCGAGCAGCGGGTTGCCCTGGCCCGCACCAGGTTGTCCGGCATGCTCACGTTGGTGCTGCTGAATCGCCTGAACCAGCGGATTGTCCTTCATCAACTGGCGACGATCTTCTTCGGAGAGCTCGTAGAAGGTCCACATCCCCCACGCGGCCGGCCGGATGTAGAGCGTCACCTTCTGCCGCTTGCGGGTGTTCTGCGGAAGCATCGCCGGGACGGGAACGACCCGATCGAGCGTGACGGCACCCACCAACTCCTGGGCGAGCTTGTCGATGTCAGCCGAGTCCTGGAGTTCATACACCGAAGACTGGTGACTGGGCTGCGTCGCGCCCTGGAGGGCCAGGAACCAGGCCATGCCGGCCTCCTTTGCTGTCGTGGACAGCGCCAGCGTAGAGGACGCGCCAGCCTCGATGCTTGCCAGCACCTCCCGACTACCCGACGCCGGGCGCACGGTGGATTTGCCGACACTAGGTATCCAGCGGTTGGTTTACGCCCACGAAAATTCTGGGGATTTTTCCCGCGCGTGTTCCGAAACTGTGCTAGAGCTCACGACCCGGGTGTCACCCGCAAGCTGGTCACGATCATTCAGACGGTAACCATAGAGATGAACGCTACGAATATCAACGGTATGTGCGCTGGGAAAAGGGCCACGGCAGTGCTATGGTTGCCGTTAGCTGTTGGACATGGGCGCCACATCGGGCAAACCATGTACGGGTGAATTGAGGAATTAGCTGATGGCAGGCCTGGCCGATCCGGCGCCTATCGGGACCGGTGGTGATAACTCAGCCGATCGCGTAACTGGCCAACACCCGGTCGCGATCCATACCTGCTCCCGGCTGGGCCGGGTGGCCAACCCACCCGGCTTCACCTTCCCGACGTGGCTGCGAGGTGGCCGGCGGCGCTGAATCGTCCGCTCAGGGCTGGCGAAGGCGACGCACGGTCACGACGATGACGACCAGTCCGACACCGGCCAGCGACGCCGCCACGGCCGGTTGGCGAACAAACCGCACCACCCCTGCCTTCAGATCGTCGGCGAGCCGGCGCGGGTTGGCGCGGGCAGCGAGAGAGTCCACGGTCAGGGCCAACTGCTCCCGGGCCTCGTCGATCTCAGCCTTGATGCTGTCGGGATCGCGGTCCGCCACATCTGCCTCCGTGCCTCATCGCCTACTGTGCTCATCCACCGACGGCGTGCCTGGTCACCAACGGCGCGCCCATCCACCAACGGTGTCGTCCTGCCGCACTACCCTAGATCAGCCGGGGCGAGACCGAGCGCGCCGGTCGCTTCAGATCGCACCGGACCCCGCGACACCGGAGGACAGCTACCCATGCCGCAGACCCCTCGCCTCGAAGTGGGCGACACTGCTCCCGCTTTCAGCCTGCCCGACGCCGACGGCAACACCGTCAAACTCTCGGACTACAAGGGCCGCAAAGTCATCGTGTACTTCTACCCGGCAGCCTCCACCCCCGGTTGCACGAAGGAGGCCTGCGACTTCCGGGACAACCTCGCCGAGCTCAACGACGCCGGTCTGGACGTCGTCGGCATCTCACCGGACAAACCCGAGAAGCTGGCCAAGTTCCGCGACAAGGAAGGCCTGACCTTCCCGTTGCTGGCCGATCCGGACCGCACGGTGCTCGAGGCCTGGGGCGCCTACGGTGAGAAGACCATGTACGGCAAGACCGTCCAGGGCGTCATCCGATCGACCTTCGTCGTCGACGAAAAAGGCAAGATCGCGTTGGCGCAGTACAACATCCGTGCGACCGGCCACGTCGCCAAGCTACGTCGCGATTTGTCGGTCTGATCGAGCCAGGCGGTCCAGCAGCAGCGCTTCCGCGGTCGCCGCGCGCTCGAGCACGCCGAGGTGCAGGCTCTCGTTGATGCTGTGCGCCTGGGTCTCGGGGTCCTCGACTCCCGTCACCAGAATCTCGGCGTCCGGGAACGCCGAAGCGAACGCCGCGATGAACGGGATCGAGCCGCCCACTCCGGCGTCGATCGCGTCGTTCCCCCAGGCCTGACGAAAGGCATCGCGCGCCGCGTCGTAGACGGGCCCGCTCGCATCGATCGCATACGGCTCGCCGACGTCGCCCGGCGTCACGGTGACCTGCGCACCCCAGGGGGTGTGCTGCTCGAGGTGGCGGGTGAGCGCAGCCAGGTGTTCGGCGGCGTCACCGCCCGGCGCCACCCGCATGCTCACCTTGGCGCGGGCGCGCGGTGTCAACGTGTTGGACGCCTTGGCGATGGGCGTGGTGTCGATACCGACGACGGTGATCGCCGGTTTGGCCCACAGACGCTGCGCCACCGAGCCCGAGCCGATCTCCTGCACACCGTCGAGCAGACCGGTGTCGGCCCGCACCCGTTCCGGGGTGTACTCCACGGGCGCGGCAGTCGCTTCGTGCAACCCGTCGACCGCGACGTTGCCCTCGTCGTCGTGCAGGCTGGCCAACAGCCGCACCAGCACGCTCAACGCGTCGGGCACGACACCACCCCACATGCCCGAGTGCAGCCCGTGGTCGAGGGTGGCGACCTCCACGATGCAGTCGGCCAGCCCGCGCAGCGACACCGTCAGCGACGGGACCTCGGTGCTCCAGTTGTCGGAGTCGGCGATCACGATGACGTCGGCGGCCAGGGCGTCGCGGTGCGCGGCCAGCAGTCGCGACAACGACGGGGAGCCCGACTCCTCCTCGCCCTCGACGAAGACCGTCACCCCGACGGGCGGATTCCCGCCGTGCGCGCGGAACGCGGCCAGATGGGTGGCAATGCCGGCCTTGTCGTCGGCGGTTCCGCGGCCGTAGAGCCGTCCGTCGCGTTCGGTCGGCTCGAACGGCTCCGAATGCCACTGCGACCGATCGCCTTCCGGCTGCACGTCGTGGTGGGCGTAGAGCAGAACCGTCGGGGCGCCCGGCGGCGGGGGGTGGTGCGCGATGACAGCGGGGGCTCCACCTTCGGCCACGATACGCACGTCACCGAATCCGGCGTCCGACAACAACTTCGCGACCTCTTCGGCGCTGCGCTGCACCTCGCCGCGCCGGTCGGGGTCGGCCCACACCGACTCGATGCGGACCAGGTTCTCCAGGTCGGCGCGCACCGCTGGGAGCACGTCGCGCACCCGCGCCGTGATGTCAGTCATGCGTCGAGGTTAGCGGCTCCTCGTCTCCGGGCGACTCGGCTCGTCGGCGCTCCTCGGCGACGCGATCCTTGCTGCGCAACAGGCGTAGGAGTGTCACGAGGCCCAGCCCGCCGACCAGGTTGCCTGCCGCGGTGTATCCGAACCATCCGAGCCAGTCCAGGTAGCCGAATGGTGCCTCACCGGTGATGAGCGCCCCGAAGATCAGCAGCGAGTCCAGGATGGAGTGGAACAGCTGCAGACCCGCGAGCAGGAAAGCCCCCGCGATGGCGGCGGCGATCTTGGCCGGCACCGAGTCGGTGCCGTGCTGCATGCGGGTCATCAGCGTGATCACCATGCCGCCCAACAACGACAGCGCGATCGTCTCCGCCGACAGCGGCGCCGTCGCATAGTGCGATGCGGATTCGATGGTCTGCGCGTGCAGCTGCGGCAGCGCCGTCATCATCACCGCCATCAGCACCCAGCCGCCGGCGAGGTTGGCGACCAGCGTGCCGCTCCACAGCTTCATCAGCTGCCCGAAGCTGGCCCGCTTGGCGGCCACCGTGGTGACCGGGACCAGGAAACCTTCGGTGAACAATTCGCTGCGCCCGAGCAGCAGCGCCAAGAAGCCGATCGAGAATGCCAGACCGGCCAGCAGCGGCTGGTGGGTGACGTTCAACACGGCCAGGTAGGCCAGCACTCCGACGGCGATGTCGGTGCCGCCGAAGAAGCCGGTCACCAGAACTTCGCGCCAGCTGCGGTGCAGGCGCTGGGTGCCCTCGTCGACCATGCGCCGGAAGGCGTACTCCAGAGCGTCTTCGATGGGGCTGTCGGACTCCCCCAGCTTTCGGCGCTGGTCCGTCTCGGTCACGGTTTCGTCTCAGTCACGGTAAGTCCTCCGATGCAGCCACAGTGATCCGCCGGAATACCCGTAACGCCATGCCGCCAACCGGCGGTGCGGACACGATCAGCGCGCTCGGCCGCCCCGGTCTGCGGCCATGGCCCTAGATCGGCGCGACCCGCCCCGCCCAGGGCATCGCCTGTTCCAGTTGAGCGGCCAGCTTGACCAGCAGGGACTCACCGGCCAGCGGTGCGACGAACTGGACCCCCATCGGCAGGCCCTCCGGCGTCCAATGCAGCGGAAGCGAGATTGCCGGGCGCCCAGTCAGATTCGCCAACTGGGTGTAGGGCACCCAGTTGAGGTTCTTGTCGACAATGTCGTCGACGATCTTGGTGTACTTCAGGAACCGGGCTGTCCGGGTCTTGAGCAGAGCATCGGCCGCCCGGGCCAGTGCCACAGGGAGTTCGAACTCGCCGATGGTCGGCGGTGGGGTGGCCAATGTGGGGGTCAGCAACAGATCGTAGGACTCGAAGAACGTACTCAGCCGGCGGGTGTGCGCATGCCGGCGTTCCACGGCATCCACATAGTCGACGCTGCTCGTGGCGCGACCAAGCGCCGCCATGATCAACGTGTCCCGTTCGAACGACTCGTCCCCCGCACCGCTGAGCCGCTTGGCCTCGGCCACCTCCCATGCCGCCACCACGAACCAGGTCAGCAGGAAGTCACGCGCCAGCTCGGCATCGTCGTAGGGCGCCTCAGGCAGTTCGTCGACCTGGTGACCCAGCTCGGTCAACGCGCGCACGGTCGCAGCCACCGCGGCGTGGGCCTCGCGGTGCGGCGTCGGCGTGATCGCCGACGGCACCCGCACGCCGATCCGCAGCGCACCGGGATCCTGGCCCACGCACGACGCCAACGACGTCGGCGGCATGGCCGGGACGTAGGGCCCGAACGGTTCGCCGCCGCTGATCACATCGAGCATTCCCGCGGTGTCGCGCACCGTGCGCGACACCACACCCTGCACAGCGGAGCCGTGCATGGCCTCACCGGCCAGCGGGCCTGACGGCGTCAGACCGCGACCGGGTTTCAGACCCACCAGCCCGCAGCAGGCCGCGGGGATCCGGATGGAGCCGCCTCCGTCGTTGGCGCCCGCGCAGGGCACGATCCCGGCCGCGACCGCCGCAGCCGACCCGCCCGAGGAGCCGCCCGGGGTCCGGTTGGTGTCCCACGGATTACGTGCCGGTCCCCACGCGAGGGATTCGGTGATCCCTTTCGCACCGAACTCGGGGGTGTTGGTCTTCCCGAAGATGACCAGGCCCGCATCGATCCAGCGCTGCACCACCGTGGCGTGCTCGGCGGCCGGGGCCGACATCAGCGCCCGCGAGCCGGCGGAGGTCGGCAGTCCCGCATAGTCCTGCGCGAGGTCCTTGATCAGGAACGGCACCCCAGAAAACGGTCCCTGCGGCCGGTCTGCCGGGACTGCTGGGACGTCACGCACGACGGCGTTGATCCGCGGATTGACCGCGGCCGCACGTTCGCGGGCCAGCGTCAGCAACTCCGCCGCGGACACCTCTCCGTCGGCCACCAGCTTCGCCAGCGACGTGGCGTCATGGGCGCGGTACTCCTCGAAGTCCATGGCCCGACCGTACGGCCTAACCGTTTACCGGGTCACGAAAGCAGCAGGCTGCGGGAACGCCGGGGACGGGTACTAGCGCTCCTCGAGGACGGCGACCGCGGCGGCGGTGTCGGCCTCATGGGTCAGCGACAGGTGGATCGTCACCTCTTTGAGGTGCTCGGCCACCGCTCCCGACAGCCGCACCCGGGGCCGGCCCCACATGTCGGTGATCACCTCGATGTCGCGGTGGATGCCCTCGGGCAGCACCGGACGCTTCGAGAACCGCGACACCGACCACGCCTTGATGACCGCTTCCTTGGCCGCCCACCGCGCCGCGAGGTGGCGCGCCGCCGACGAACTCTTGTCGGCGGCGTCGCGCCGCTCGCCCGGAGTGAACGTCTCGGCGAACACCGTTCCCGGCCGGTCCACCTGCTCGGCGAACTCCGGAATGGAGACGAGGTCGATGCCTATCCCGACGATGGCCACGCGCAGCAACCTATCGCACGGCTCACCGCAGATACACGCCGTTCTCGCCGAGCCGGGACGCCGTGTCGAGCAGCATCGCGGCTTCCTGCGCCTTCTCGGAGTGCTCGCTGTCGAAGCGCCGGTCGGCCGGACGCTCGTACATCGGCCTGCCACCGGCGATCGCCGAGGCCAGCCGGTGCTGTCCGGCCAGCGTGCGCTCCTGCGCCCGTGCGGCGTAGGTCGCCCGCTGCTCGGGGCTGAGCGTGGCCAGGAAGGCCTGCGGATGAACCAGCGCGATCAGACCCGACACGTGGCCGAAGCCGAGGCTGGTGACCAGACCGGCCTTGAGCGGATACTTCTCGCCCAACCGCAGCGTCTCGCGCGCCCACACGAAGTGCGCCGAGGTCGCCAGCTCGTCGTCGACGCAGTCCAGGCTGCGGTTGGGCGGGATGACACCGTCGCGCAGGACCTGGCACAGACCCATCATCTGGAACACCGCCGCGCCGCCCTTGGCGTGCCCGGTCAGGCTCTTCTGGCTGATGACGAACAGCGGGGCGCCGTCCGAACGTCCCAGCGAGTCGGCCAGCCGCTCGTGCAGCTCGGTCTCGTTGGGGTCGTTGGCCAGTGTCGAGGTGTCGTGCTTTGAGATCACCGCGATGTCGTCGGCGCTCACCCCCAGCTTGGCCAGTGACCGCGCCAGCATCGAGTCGCGGCCGCCGCGGCCCGCACCCAGCGCGCCCAGCCCGGGGGCCGGGATCGAGGTGTGCACGCCGTCGGCGAACGACTGCGCGTATCCCACGACCGCCAGCACCGGCAGACCCATCTTCACCGCCAGGTCGCCGCGGGCCAGCAACACCGTGCCCCCACCCTCGGCCTCCAGGAAGCCGAGACGGCGACGGTCGTTGGCGCGGGAGAACTTCGAGTCACTGATGCCCTTGCCGCGCATCACCTCGGTGTCGGCGGTGGCCGCCATGTCACCGAAGCCGATGATCGCTTCCAGCGTCAGGTCGTCGAAACCGCCGGCGACCACCAACTCGGCCTTGCCGAGCTTGATCTTGTCGACGCCCTCTTCGACCGACACCGCCGCGGTCGCGCACGCACCCACCGGATGCACCATCGCACCGTAACCGCCGACGTAGGACTGCATCACATGGGCGGCAACGACGTTGGGCAGCACCTCCTGGAGGATGTCGTTGGGCTTCGACCTGCCCAGCAGGTTGCCGTGGTACATGGTCTGCATCGACGTCATGCCCCCCATGCCGGTGCCCTGCGTCGAGGCCACCAGACTGGGATGCACGTAGCGCATCAGCTCGGCCGGGGTGAATCCCGAGGACAGGAACGCATCGACGGTGGCGACGATGTTCCACAACGCCACCCGGTCGATCGAGGTCGCCATGTCCTGGCTGATGCCCCACACCGTCGGGTCGAATCCGGTCGGGATCTGAGCGCCGACGGTCCGCGACAGCTTGGTCTTGCGCGGCACCCGAATCTCCGTGCCCGCCTTGCGGATCACCTCCCAGTCCCCCGAGTCCGGGATCGGCCGGGCCGCGGTGTGCTCGGGATCGAACTCGACGAACGCCCGCGCGTCGGCCTCGCTGGAGACCACGAAGCGGAAGTCCTTGTCCAGGAACACACTGACCAGCAACGGCGAGGCGTGGTCGGGGTCGATGGCCCCGTCGTCGACGAACTCGCGAATGCCGCAGCGTTGCACGACCTCGTCGTGGTAACGCTCGACCAGCTCGGACTCGTCCACCAGGTCACCGGATTCGGTGTCATACCAACCGGGTTGGGGATCGTCCTCCCACTTAATCAACCCGGTCGTCCACGCCAGCTCGAGCACACCGGCCGCGGACAGCTCGTTGTCCACCTCCATCTCGAAGCGGGTCCGCGACGAGCCGTACGGGCCGAGTTCGGCGCCGCCGACGATGACGACCAGGTCGGCGGGATCGACGTCGAGATCCGCCCATTCCGGCGCCGGCGCACCGGCCTGTGGACGCGGCGGCGACGGCAGGGCGGCGATCAGGTGATCGGCGGCCACATCATCGTCGTCCTCGTCGACCGAACCGGTCGCCTCCTCGCGAGCCCTGGTGGCCAGCTCCGACAGATCGAGCTCGGCCTCGGCCAGGCCGCCGGTGAGGTCGGCCTGCACGGGCTCGCGCGCCGCCGCGACCTTGGTCTCGACGTCACACAGATCCAGCAGCATGGCGGCCATCTGCTCGGTCGAGTAGGTGGTCACCCCCGCTTCCTCGACCGCGTCGACGATCACGTCGTTGTGGCCCATCAGGCCGGTGCCTCGGGTCCACCCGATCAGTGCGTGCGCCAGGCTGACCCGCTGTGCCCAGGACGTCTCGGCCTTCCACCGGGACACCACCGCGTCCAGGGCCGACTTCGACTCGCCGTAGGCGCCGTCACCGCCGAACATGCCGCGGTTCGGCGAACCGGGCAGCACGACATGCAACCGGGCCGCGATATCGCGGTCGGCGCTGATGTGCGACAGGCCGGCGATGAGCCGCTGCACGGCCCACAACAGAACCTTCATCTCCATCTCCGAGCGCGAACCGGCCTCGGACAGGTCACCGCCGACGCGCGGCGCGGCGAACGGGAACAGCAGCGTCGGGGTCAGGGCGTCCTTGATGTGGATGGACTTGGGCCCGAGGCTCTCGGTCTGCTCGGTGCCGACCCATTCGACCAGCGCGTCGATGTCGTTGTAGGAGGCCATGTTCGCCGGCAACACCCACAGCTTGGCGCCGAACCGGGCGTGGTCGCGATAGAGCGTGCGGTAGAACGCGAGCCGGCTGTCGTCCAGGCGGGAAGTGGTCGCGATGACGGTGGCGCCGCCGTCGAGCAGCTGAGCCACCACCGAGGCCGCGATGGACCCCTTCGATGCGCCGGTCACCACAGCCACCTCGTCGCTGTAGCGACCCTTGCCCGGATTCTCCGCACCCGCGGCAGCGCGCGCGTAGAGCGAGGCGTGGACGTTGCGGCCGGCGGCCAGCGCCTTGCCCTGCCAGTAGGTGGCCTGGGTGCCGACCACGTGGCCGGTGCCCTCGAAGCGCTCCGACAGGTGCGCCCACTGTGCGTCGACGTCGTCCTCGTCCATCAGCCAGATCCGGACCAGATCCTCACGGGCACTGGCCCATCGGTCGTCGAGGAGCACGGCCTTGCGCCCGTCGAACGACGGCGCCACCAGGCGCGGCCAGTCCGATCCGAGTTCGGCGGTCACCAGGTCGATGAGCTCCGCATCGGCTGAGGCGTCCGGCGTGGCGAAGGGTGCGCCGAGGCCTAGTTCGTCGAGGATGGTGCGGGCCGTCGCGGCCAACACCCCGTCGGGACCGGTGACCTTCTCGGCGAACTCACCGAGAGCCGCCGAGTCGACGACCCCGCCGGCGGCGCCGCCGGCGGACGGCAACGACACCGGCACACCCTGACGGGCACCGATCGCGGCGACCGCGGCGTCGATGACCTTGTCGACCGACGCGGCATCGGCCAGCGCGCCGTCGTGCAGGCCGCCGAGCGCCCCGCCGCGAACGCTGGATCCCTCCCGGGTGCCCAGCGCAACCTCGACGGTGGCGTGCTTGGCCCAGCCGTCGCCGAGTTCCCAGGTCTTCTTGACCCGCTCGGTGATGTAGGCCGGCCGCTTGCCGGACGGTCCGAGGACCGTGCGCAGCTGATCGTTGATCGCATCGGAGAGCACCGGGCCGAACGGCTTGTAGGTGCGGGCCAGCTTGGTCACCTGCCCCTTGAGGCCAGCCAGATCGGCCTCGGCGGCACCGTCGATGGCGCCGAGGTTCAGCTCCGAACCGAGGTCGACGAGCATCTGGTTGCGGCGCGACGACGCGCCGTCGGTGATGGACTCGATGGAGTCCAGCGGCTCGATCTGGTCGATGCGGATCTTCGCCGACAGCGCGATCAGCGCCGTCGTGGCGTCGGCGGCGTCGAACGTCAGATCATCGGGGCGGGGTCCGCCGCTCGGGGCGGCCGGAGCGGGGGCGGCCGGAGCCGCCTCGACCGGTGCCGCCTCGGCCATCGCGGGTGCGGCATCCGCCGCGGCCTCCTCGAAGTCCGGTTCGGGATCGGTGTCGGTCGCGAACAGCACCGCCGCATCACGCTCGGCGTTGAGCACCTCGGTGGTGTTGTGCGAGTACTCCGGCAGCTTGAGCGTGTTGGTCGCCAGACCCGCGACGGTCGGCGCGTTCTTGACGCCGATCTCGACGAAGCGCTCGACACCGAGACCGCCCGCCGCCTCTTCGATGAACAGCAGGTCCTGCGTTTCGATCCAGCGCACCGGGCTGGCGAACTGCCAGGCCAGCAGCTCGATGACGAGCTTGCGACACAGATCCGCGGGCCGCTCGTTGCGCCAGGTGTCATAGTCGGCCAGGATCTCGTCGAGCGGCTCGGCCGGCACCAGGTCCCGGACCTCCTGGATGAAGTCGCGGTCGAGGGTGAACGGCCGCGGCACCAGGTTGGGGATGTAGCGCCCGATCAGCAGTTCGGGGTCGGCGCCGCGCGGCATGACCCGCTCGAGGGCGCGGCGGAAGTCGGCCACGCCGACCCGCAGCACCGACGAGTGGAACGGCACGTCGATGCCGGGCACCAGAATGAACGACCGCTTGCCGCCGCTGATCTCGCGACGCCGCTCGACCTCCTCCTCCAGTGCCTCCAACCCGGCGACGGTGCCCGCGATCGCGTACTGGGCGCCGCGCAGGTTGAAGTTGACGATCTCCAGAAATTCGCCGGTGCGCTCGGAGATCTCGGCGACGAAGGCCGTCACGTCGGCGTCGTCGAGGTCGATCTGCGAGGGACGGATGGCGGCCAGCCGGTAGTTCGACCGTCCGGCCGCGTCGCGCGGAACGATGTCGTGCATCTTGGAGCCGCGGTGGAACACCACCTCCAGCAGCGCGGGCAGCTCGTACACGCCCGACACACAGGCCAGCGCCGTGTACTCGCCGACGGAGTGACCGCACGCGATCGCGCCCTCGACGAAGGCGCCCTGCTCACGCATCTCGGCGACCTGAGCCGCCGCAACCGTGGCCATCGCGACCTGGGTGAACTGCGTCAGGTACAGCACGCCCTCGGGGTGGTGGTAGTGCACGCCGGAGGCGATCAGGCTGGTCGGGTTGTCCCGCACCACGTGGAGCACCGAGAAGCCAAGCGTCTCACGGGTGAACTTGTCCGCCGAGTCCCAGACCTTGCGGGCGGCCTTGGACCTGGCCCGCACGTCCATGCCCATGCCCTTGGACTGGATGCCCTGACCGGGGAACGCGTAGACGGTCTTCGGCGCGGCGAGCTGGGCCGTCGCCGACATCACCAGCTCGGAGCCGACGCGGGCGGAGACCTCGACGATCTCGGCGCCGCGGTCGATGCCGACCCGGTCGACGCGGAACTCGATCTCGTCACCGGGCAGCACCATGCCCAGGAAGCGGGACGTCCAGCCCACCAGCCGGGCGGGCGGGGTGGCGCGGCCGTCGGTGGCGGTGACCGCGTGCTGGGCGGCCGCAGACAGCCACATGCCGTGCACGATGGGCTGCTTCAGCCCGGCCAGCAACGCGGCGGCACGGTCGGTGTGAATCGGGTTGTGATCGCCGGAGACCACAGCGAACGCACTCATGTCGACCGGAGCGTTGACCACGACGTCACGCCGGCGCCGACGCGGGGTGTCGGTGGCGTTGTCGGTGATGGCACCACCCGCCCGAGGCGGGTCGGCGAGCTCGGCGGCCCCGGTGCGGCCGCGGATCGCGAACCGCTCCTCGAGCGTGACCAGCGCCTTGTCGGGTTCGCCAGCCTCGGCGATGGTGACGCTGACCGGGACGACGCGGCCCACCTCGGTGTCGGTGGCCGACTGGGCGGTCGCGGTGACGACCAGGTCCGTCTTCGTCGCCGGCATCGCGGCCAGCAGGTGCGCCGCGTGGTCGAGGTGCACCAGGCTCAGCAGGCCCTCGACGACCGGGAACCCGTCGTCGGTCAGCGCCGAACCGATCGCGGAGAACACCGCCGGCCAGCACAGGCCGACCAGGGCGTCGGGCACCAGCGTCAGGCCGGGGGCCAGCGGCGCACCGAACGTGGCGGTGACGCCGGTGTGGTCGGCGACCTTCTCCGGATCCCACGACACGCTCACCCGGGCGGTGTTGTCCTCGACCGGCGGCAGAGCGTCCGGTCCGTCGACGCCGGCCGCGATGGCCAGCACAGCGCGCATCGCCGTCGACGCGTCGTCGACGGTGACGATCGGCATGCCGCCGTCGACGGTGGCCGACGGCAGCGTGAACCGGATGTCGATCCAGATGTCGGACAGCGGCACGCTCAGCGTGACGGTGACCTTGCCGGCGTCGTCGGTCGCCTGCTCCAGGCGGGCACCGGTGTTCGGGTGGGTGGCGCTGGGCTTGCCCGGTACATCGTTGACCTGCCACTCGCGCGGCGCTCCGATGCGGTGCACCGGGTTGATGGCGGTGCGCCCGGCCCACAACACGTCGGGCGAGTCGAGGACGACGGCCAGCGGGCCCGTCACGTCGGCGCGCGCCTGGCGGCGCGAGACCATCGGAACCGGCGCGGCGCCGTCGGCCAGCACGCGGTCGACGATCTGCTGTTCGAAGCGGTCCAGCAGTTCGCCGACGGGCTCGTCGACGCGGGTGATGCCGGCGACGGCCTGGGTGCCGGGGATGATGCACACCTGGTCGGCGGTGTAGCGCGCGTCGTGGGCCTGCCACAGCGAGTCGCTGCGCCACCAGCGGCGGACGTCCTTGTCGATGACGGGCACGAAGTTCACCGGCTTGCCGGGCTTCTTGCACAGCGTCACGAAGAACGGCACGTCGGCCGGGTGCAACCGCACCGTCTCGGCGTCCGGATAGCGGGCCAGCAACGCCGCGATCGCGGAGTCGGGGTTGTCCAGCAGCGTCTGGCCGTCGAAGCTCTCGTCGAACAGCGACTCGATGGAGCCGGAGTCCTTCTCGTGCAGACGCGCCTCGGCCCTCTTGAGCATGGCCGCGAAGCGCTCCCGCCAGGTGTCGGCCAGCCAGGGGCTACCGGGTTGCAGCGTGTCAGCGGTGCTGTTGCCGTCGCCGATGGCCAGTTCGATGTAGCGCTGCAGCCACCGCAGGTAGGTCATCTCGCCGACGTCGCCGAAGTACGGCTTGGCGGTGTCTGCCATCGCGGCGATGATCTCGTCGCGGCGCTCGGCGACCGCGTCGGCGTCGCCGGCGACCTCGTCGAGCAGCCGCCCGCAGCGCGAGGCGGTGTTGTCGATCTCGTGGATGTCGGCGCCGAGCTGGCTGCGCCCGCTGGCCATGCCGTTGATGGCTCTGCCCGCGCCCACCCAGGTATCGGTGCCGTTGGTCTGCACGAGCATCTGCTTGACCGCCGGGGAGGTGGTGGCCTCTTTGGTGGCCATTGCCGCGGTGCCGACGAGGATGCCGTCGACCGGCATCGAGGGGAAGCCGTAAGGCTTGGACCAGTCACCGGAGAGGTAGTCCGCCGCCCGCTCGGGGGTACCGATGCCGCCACCGACGCAGATGGTGATGTTGCGGTGCTTGCGCAGATCACCGTAGGTGGTCAGTAGCAGATCGTCGAGATCCTCCCAAGAGTGGTGGCCACCGGCGCGGCCACCCTCGACGTGGACGATGACGTCCCGGTCGGGCACCTCGGTGGCGATCTTGATGACGGACTTGATCTGGTCGACGGTGCCCGGCTTGAACACCACGTGGCTGATGCCGACGGTGTTGAGTTCCTCGATGAGCTCGACGGCCTCCTCGAGCTCGGGGATACCCGCGGTGACGACCACGCCGTCGATGGGCGCGCCGGACTGGCGCGCCTTCTGCACCAGCCGCTTGCCGCCGACCTGCAACTTCCACAGGTACGGGTCGAGGAACAACGAGTTGAACTGGATCGCGCGACCGGGTTCCAGGAGCTCGCCCAGCTCCTGGATACGAGCTTCGAAGATCTCCTCGGTCACCTGCCCCCCGCCGGCGAGCTCGGCCCAGTGGCCGGCGTTGGCCGCGGCGGCGACGATCTTGGCGTCCACAGTGGTCGGCGTCATACCGGCCAGCAGGATCGGCGAACGGCCGGTGAGTCGGGTGAACTTGGTCGACACCTTGACCGACCCGTCGGGCAGTGTGATGGGCGCCGGGGCGTAGCTGGACCAGGCCGGCGCGACGTCGGGAGCGGCGCCGACGGTGAACAGGCTGCGCTGACCGGCGCGCGTGGCGGCCGCCACGATGCCGATGCCCAGGCCGCGGATCACCGGTGCGGTCAGGCGGGTGACGGTGTCGCTGGGACCCAGGTCGACGATCCATTTGGCGCCGGCGGCGGCCAGACCCTCGACCTCGGCGACCCAGTCGACCGGGCGCACGAAGATGGTTTCGGTCAGTTCCCGGGTCAGCTCGGCGTCCAGGCCGGTGCGGGCGGCCCACTCGTCGACGAGGTCGACACCGCTGGCCAGGCGCGGGGTGTGGAAGCCGACCTCGACATTGAGCTGGTTGAACACGGGCCGGAACACGGCACCGCCACGGGTTTTGTTCTTGCGCTCGGCCTCTTCTTTCTCGGTGATCTTCTCGCAGTAGAGCTCGAAGCGGGCCAGTTGCTCCGGGGTGCCGGTGATCACGACCGAACGCCTGCCGTTGCGGATGGACAACGCGGGCGGCAGCACCGTGCGGACGTCCTGGGCGAACTCGTCGAGGAGTTCGGCCATCCGGGCCGGGTCGACATTGGTGACCGAGACCATGGGCGATTTGTCCCCACGTCCGACCATGCCGCAACGCCGCGACACCAGGGATCCGGCGGCGCCGATGAGCTGGCCGATGGCGAGCAGCTCGACGTCGCGGTTGCCGCCGGCCTTGAGTGCCTCCACGGCGGTGACACCCTGTGAGTGCCCGGCGATGGCGACCGGCGGATGACCGGTCAGGTCGAGGCCTTGACGCTTGAGGGCGCGCATCGCGGCCATCTGGGTGAGCAGGATGCCCGGCCCGGAGATCGCCGCAGTGGTGAGGTCCTTGGCGGCAGGCAGCGGCTCCTCGGCGGCCAGCGCGCGGATCCACTTCAGCGGCTCGAAACCGATGGGGCGAACCACGACCAGCTCGCGGGCCAGCGGCTCCAGCAGCAGCTCGGCCTCCCCGACCAGCGCGCTGATCTCCGACTCGATCCCGGCCGAGTTGACCAGCTCCTCGAGGTTCTCCAGCCAGGGACCGCCCTGCCCGCCGAATGCCACGGCGTAGGGCTCGCCGGAATGCAACCGATCGACGAGGGCGTGCGTGCCTGACAGGGGTTCGTGATCCGGTCCCGATCCGTTCGGAGTGCCGGTGGCCGCACGGTGCTGGTCGTTGATCGTCACGTCTGGTGTTCTCCTCGGTACTGCAATCGGGCTGCGATCGCGCTGGCCCGCGTTTCCTCGGGCAGTGGGCTCGTGGGTGCTGGCCTGCACTCCGTTGCGGGGCCATCGGCGATTCGGCGTCGAATCCGGCTGGTTCGGACCGCGGCCGTGAAGTCGTGAGGACGGGGTCCTGCACAGTGCGTCGAACACTGCGACTCGGGCTCGCCCTCGTGGCGCGGTGGTCTCTCCAACCGTTGTAAGAGTGTCATAAGAGACTGAGTAAGTTTCGCGCCCAAAATGGTTACTGGCGAGTTCTACGCGTGGGTAACAGAACGATGCGTAACGCGCACCACCGGGTGGTCCGAACCGTTGCGGTACAAACGTCCTGCATGCGGGTGGTTACGCTTGAGTAAGAACGAAGTAGCAGATCAAAGCAGTTTTGTTATCAAATCGTTATCTGATATTTCGCGTTCTCACGACGTCGTAGTTCGTTGTCGCCGAGCGTGACACGTCCGCCCGACGTGTCGTGCGGCGTCTTTTCGCCTGTCGTCCGAGTTTGCTGCGAAAACTTACCGGCCAGTAAGTCCGCGCTGTTTGCCTGCGGCCAGGCCCGTCGGAAGCCTCAAACCTGTGCTCCCACAGCCACATCGGCCCGCGGAGTGCGTCGCTCAGGCCCCGCGGCCCGGCTCCCACGCACCTCTCAGCAGGATCCCCGCGGTGTAGTCCGATGCCGACGCCACCATGTGGCGGCGGGTGGCCTGGTCGAACTTGGTGGCCACGACCTCCTGACCGAGCTCGCGATAGTCGTCCACCATCCGCCGGATCTCGGCAATCTCGTCGGGCTCAGGAAGATAGCCAGGGCCGACCCGGGCCTGGAACAATTCGACGAGACTGGCGACGAATGCTTCGGCCAGATCATCGACCGAGTCGTCGGAGGCCTCGAGGAAGCGCACCAGGGCCCGCACGTAGAGGCGATGATCGGGGGCCCGAGACAGGATGTCGGCGGCGGGACCGTCGACCAACCTGACCTTGCCGGCCACGATCTCGGCCATGCCGTATGCCACCAGCTTGCGGACCTCGACGCTGTCGGGCCCGAGGCCGAACCCGGCGTCGTCGACCTCGGGCTCTTCCTCCGGGGCTTCGCCGTCCCGGGGCCCCAGCACAGCCCGCTGCAGACCGAGGATGTCGGCCAGGTCGGTTCCCTGACGCATGCTGGCGAAGAACTCGGCGATGTGGGCGGAGTTGTAACCCTTGCTCAGCAGCTGGCTGATGGTGTTGAGCTGGGACAGGTGGTAATCGTCGTAGAGGGCGGCCCGGCCGTCCCTGCGCGGCGGGTCCAGGAGTCCCCGCTCGCGGTAGGCGCGGATGTTGCGCACGCTGACCCCCGAGACCCTCGCCAGCTCCTCCAGCCGGTACTCAGCCACGACCCCACCCCCCTTTGTGCGGCCGGCCTCGGTCGAACGCGTTCATGCGACCACTGTAGTCCCGAGGACAACCTTTTGAGCGAAGTTACCAAGCAGCAGAAACGAATGTTTACTGAACCGCAAAAAGCCGCTCGGAACTGAGTTGATCTGGCTCCAATCAAGCGCTTGCTGGCAATTGTCTGCGAATCTAGCGAACTTTGCTCGATAGGCCGCCTCATACGGGTTGGCACGGACGCACCGCGGTGGGCGAAGATGGTGAGGCGTCCTTCAACGAATGCAGGACATCAGGACAAAGTTGGTCGAACTCGGTCCGCCGTCATCGCTGTCACTCCTTGTCGAGAGGTTCGCCGTGCGTCCCTGGATTGTCTGGACGACCGGGCTTCTCGCCTACATCGTGGCTGTGCTGGACCGCACCACGCTCGGTGTCTCCGGGCTCGCCGCCGCCGACCGGTTCAGCACCGGCCCCGGCTTGTTGTCGACCTTCGTGGTGCTCCAGGTGGTGGTCTACGCGGGTGCGCAGGTCCCCGCCGGTGTGTTGCTCGACCGCTTCGGTTCCAAGGCGTTGATCGCTGCGGGTGGCGTGTTGATGGCCTCCGGACAGCTGGTGCTGGCCTTCACCGAGTCCCTGCCGATGGCCATCGGCGCGCGCGCAGTTGTCGGGCTCGGGGACGCCGTCACCTTCATCTCGGTGCTGCGCCTGGTGCCGCACTGGTTCACGATGCGTCAGGTACCGCTGGTGACCCAGCTGACCGGCATCTGCGGTCAGCTCGGCCAGGTGCTGTCGGCGGTGCCCTTCCTGGCGGTGCTGACGGCGATGGGCTGGACGGTCGCCTATGTGTCCGTGGCGGCGCTGGGGGTGCTGTCCATCGTGCTCACGCTGGCCATCGTCAAGAACACCCCCGACGGGACCACCACCACGCGCGAACCCACCTCGGTGCGCGACACGCTGTCCAGCGTGAAGACCGTCTGGCTTCGTCCAGGCACCCGGCTGGGTTTCTTCACCCACATGGGCACCCAGTTCTCGGTCACCGTGTTCGCCCTGATGTGGGGGGTGCCGTATCTGACCGTGGCGCAAGGCTTGTCCGCAGGGGTGGCCGGCGCCCTGCTCACCATGTCGGTCGCCGCCGCGATCTCGTCGGGCGTGCTGGTCGGCGTGTTCACCGGACGGCATCCGCACCGGCGCTCACGCCTGGTCCTCGCGATCATCGCCAGCAACGCCCTGGTCTGGTCGGTGGTCTTGGCGCTGCCCGGCCCGGCCCCGCTGTGGCTGCTCGTCGTGCTGGTCGTGGTGATCTCGGTGGGCGGCCCGGGTTCGATGGTCGGGTTCGACTTCGCCCGGACCTTCAACCCGAGCACCACATTGGGAACCGCGCAGGGCATGGTCAACATGGGCGGCTTCCTTGCCTCGCTGCTGCTGATGCAGGCGATGGGCGTGATTCTGGAGGCCACCGGCGGCCTGTCGTTCGAGTCGTTCCGGATCGCCTGGGCCCTGCAGTACGTGGTCTGGGCCGTCGCGGTCGTCGGAATCCTCATCACGCGGCGCAAAGCGCGCCGGCTGCTGCGCCTGCAGGACGATCGCAGCCTGCTGGAAGGCATCGAGAAGTAGTCGGCCGCTAGCCGGTGCGCATGGTTTCGGCCACCGCGTCAGCAGTGTGGCGGTGTCCGCGGACTTCGTAACCGACCACCCATACGACCGGCGCGACCGTCACCACGAGCAGGCAGTTGGCCATGGAGATCCCGACGACGGCAAGAGCCACGGCAAGTCCCAGAACCACCAGCGTGATGGCCAGCAGCGCGACGTGGAACATCGCGGCCGTCCGCAGCATCGCGGCGTACAGGGCGAACATCATGACGATGAACACCGCCACGGGGATGACGACAGACAGCACGGTCGCGGTCGAACTCAGTTCGGAGTGATCCTCGATGTAGTACGCCGCGGCGTGGAGCCCGGCTCCCGTCGCCACGATCGCGGCGAACACGATGATGTGCAGGTAGCCGAACCGGAACGAGCGCTCACGGCGCACGTGAAGGACATCGGCGTGCGGCAGCACGAAATACGCCCACCACATGCCGAAGGTGAGACCGATGCCGGCCACCCCGACGAAGACGGCCTCCACCGACCAACCCTGCTCGCCGACCACGGCGGACAGGGATGCCACGGTGCCGACCACGCCCTCACCCAGCGTGATGATGGTGAACAGGCCGTACCGCTCGGCGATGTGATGGGCGTGCCAGGGCGTGCCGCCGGCGCGAGACTCGGCGAGAACCGGCCCCATCAACTCGACGCCGATGAGCGCGAGCACCATCAACGCGGTCACCGGGAGCGAGGTGTGAACGAAGATGGAGGCGATCCATCCGACCTGCGCGACCGTGATCCACCAGGCATAGGTCAGACAGGCCCGCCGCCGCGGACGGTCCTGTACCGCGGCGCGCACCCATTGGCCGACCATCGCCACCCGCATCACCACGTAGCCGGCCACCACGACGCTGGTGTCGACATGACCACCGTGCTCGATGGACGTGTACAGCTGCGGGAGGCCGAGCGCCAGCACGACCACACCGACCATCTGGACCATCGTCATCAGCCGGTAGACCCAGTCGTCGGTGTCGTAGGCCGAGGCGAACCAGCTGAAATTGATCCACGCCCAGCTGACCGCGAAGGTGGCCAACGCGAAACCGGCCAGTCCGGCGGCGATGTGGTCGGCCGCCAGCAGGTGTGCGAACTCAGAGGCCGCGATGCCGAACGCCACGACGAACGTCAGATCGAACAGCAGCTCCAGCGGAGTGGCCGCTCGGTGCGGCTCGTGGGGGTCGCGACCCACCATGGGCAGGAACCGGTGCGCCCGGCTGGTGAATGTCTGCCCGTCGTCGCTCACCGCGCCCCCTTCGAAATCGGCCCCAAAGCTACCGGAGATACGCTTCGCGGTATGGGCATGGCGGTCGCTGTGGTGTTGGCTGCGGGCCTGGGCACCCGTGTGGGCGCCGATGGCAACAAGGCGTACCTGCCGTTGGCCGGTCGAAGCATGCTGGCCTGGTCGCTGCTGACCCCTGCCGAGCATGCCGACATCGACCGTACGATCCTGGTCTTCCGGCGCGGCGAACGCGATCTGGCTGCGGCCACCCTGCGCCGGGAGCTCCCGCAAGCCGTGATCGAACTGGTCGAGGGGGGCGACACCCGGCACGCCTCGGAGTTGAACGTGCTTCGTCATCTGGCTCCGGACATCGAGGCCGGCGCCGTCGACGTCGTGGCCATCCACGACGCCGCCCGCCCGCTCGCCGGGCCGGACATGTACCGCAACGCGGTCGCGCTGGCTCGCGAGCACGGCGGCGCACTGCCGGCCCTCCCGCTGCGCCATGTCGCCGGCGTCGCCGCCGCGACGCTACAACCCACCGTCGTACCGGGCGGGCTGGTGCGGGTGCAGACTCCGCAGGCCTTCCGGGCGACCGAGTTGTGGCGGGCCTACCGGTGCGCCGAACGCGACGGGTTCACCGGGACCGACACCTCCTCGTGCGTCGAGCACTACACCGATCTCGAGGTGCGGACCTTCCCCGGGAGCGCGACGAACCTGAAGGTCACCTATCTGCGGGACGTGGCGGTGGCAGATCTTCTTCTCAACGCTCGGGTGGGTTCTGGGCCGACTGCAGCACCGCGCTGAGATAGGCCGAGTCCCTAGGCAGTTCGACTGTCACCGCTTCGGCATCTCCCTCGACGAGTGTGAGCGGCAGCCCGGCCGACAACGCGAGGGCAAGGTCGTCGAACGTTCCGTCGGTGTCCTCGGCCAACAGCGTCGTCAGCGTGCCGGCGGCGTATCCGCGGGGGTACTGCACGCTGCGTAGCAAGGCGCGGTCGACGGTCGCGGTCACGGTTCCCGCGGCGTCAACCGCCTTGACGCTGTCGGTGACCGGCAGCGTCGGCCAGGCCGCGGACGCTCCCTCCGTCAGCGCGTGGCTGAGGCGATCGACCAGTGTCGGCGGCACCACCGGCCATTCGATGTCGTGCAACAGTACCGGCGCGTCGCGGTCGATCTCGGCGAGGGCGGCAGCGACACACTGGGCCCGCCCGGCTGCCGGTTCGGCAGCCACCAGCTTCAACGAAAACCCTTGACCCGCAGCTATGTCCCCAGCGCGATCCGGCAGGGCCGCACGCACCGACGGCATCAGTTCCCAGGCCGTGACGACCACGACCTCAGCGCAGGGACGCAGCCCCTCGATGATTCGCGACAACGGCGACATGCCTGCAACGGGCATGAACACCGCCTCCGGGCGCGGGTCGAGGTCCGCAGGCAGGGGCAGGATCGCCGTCACTTTCACGACGCCGAGGGTATCGCTGCGCGGGTTTACCGGGCCTACACCGGGTCGAAAGAGTCGATCAACCAGTTGCCGTCGATCTTCGTCAGTCCCACCTTCACGCTGCTGGCGGCGAATGCCCCGTCGGGGTTCTCCTGGCTCGTGGTGGTCTGATTGATGAACACGAGTACTTCGGCGGAGTCGGGCTGCATGTCGGAGACCGCGGCCCGCACCACCGATGCGGCGGTCTTGACCGACTTCTCCCGTGCCGCCGGGGTGACGATCTGTTCGGTGAATTGGGTGTAGTACGAGAGAAATTCGCCGGTCAGCCGGGCTTTGGCGGCGGCGAAGTCCTTGTCGAGCGACTCCGGTGAATAGGACAGCAACGCAACGGTTCCGCTGGTCGCCGCGTCGAGCGCGACCTGTTCTGCGGCAGCGTCGGTTTGCTGGTCGGGGCGGTACCGCTCCAGATAGAGCCACGCGGTCAATCCTGCCGACGCGACCAGAGCAGCCGCGAGCAGGAGCGCGGCCGCCTGAGTCCGGAGCGTATGCAGCACACCGCGCCGTGGCGGCACCTCGGCTGTCTCGTCGACCGCTGTGTCAGCGTGGCTCTCGGCCGACGTCGTCTCACCTCCTGCCGGATCGGCTTCAGCGGCGTCGACGTTCTCAGCAGCGTCGGACTGGTCGCCCGCGGCCTCCTGGTCGCCCGCACCGTCCTGGTCGGCCGCACCGTCCTGGTCAGCAGTCGCGTCCTGATCGGCCGTCGTGTCCTGGTCGACCGTCGCATCCTGGTCGGCTTTGCGATCCTCGCTCACGGCACGAACTCCACTTTCGACATCTTGAGTTGGTCGCCCTCACGCTGCAGGTGCACGCTCAGCCGCCACGTCCGTGGTTCCTGATTTGCGCCGCCGGTGTTGGTGACCCGCGACGACGCCGCGACCAGGACGACAGCGGAGTCCTCGGTCATCGACTCCACACCGGTCGCATTGACCGACACTTCGGTGATGACCTTGGAGTCCTGGGCAACCTGGACGAAGTCCTGGGCCTGCAATTCGAAGTCGTCCTTGAACTCGCCGGTCGAGTTGTCGATGATGCGCTGCACATCCTCTTCGGCGTTGTTGAAGTTCAGCGACATCAACGTCACCACGCTCTGGCGCGCCGCGGCGCTGTACTCGGCGTCGAGTTGGCGCAGCCGCTCGGCTTCGCGGTGCTCCCAGATCATGTATCCGCTCAGAGCCAGCAGCGCGGCGGTCACCAGGATCACCAACGCGGCGACGATGCCCCGCCAGGTCGGTCGCGGAAGCCGCGGCCGTCGTCGACGCGCGGGAGCCGCATCCTCGACATCAGCCCCGTAGTCGCCGTCGGCATCGAGGTCACCCTCAACGACCTCAGGGACATCGTCGGCGTCGACGGCCTCGGTGGCGCCCAGTGCGTCGGCGACCTCAGTCTCGCTGTCCCGGGACTCGTCGAGGGACGCGCCCGCCGACGACTTCTGGACCGATTCCTCGGCCTCTCGACGCAGGCGAAGCGCACGCGCCCGGGCGCGCGCGGCCGCTGCAATCGCTTCCGCTTCGGCGGCCTCGGCCTCGGCCTCCTCGGCGAGCGCGCGAGCGCGGTTGCCATCCCCACCGCTGCCGGGGGGCGGTGTTGTCTCGTCGATCTGGTCGGCGTCGATCACCGACGCACGTCGCCTGAAAGGCGGCACGGCCGACCTCCTTCTCTACCCGTCCCCCTGTTTGCGCAAATTCAGAGAACGCCATTCTTCGAAACTGCGCATCCAGGCGAGACTACCCGTTGTTGCAGACCCACCGGCAAAGACAGCTGACTGCGGAAATGATGGTTACCGCTCGGGGTCCCACTCAGCGATGATGATCCTTCAGTTTGTCCTTCATGACCTTGCCGGTGGCGTTCAATGGCAACTCGTCGAGGAACTCTACATATCGCGGCACCTTGAAACCGGCCATTCGGCAGCGACTCCACGCGATCATCTCGTCGGCGCTCGGCGGCGGGTTGCCGTCGGTGGTCTGGGTGACCAGAAACGCCTTGCCTACCTGGCCCAGCCGCTCGTCGGGCACTCCGATGACGGCCGCCTGAGCCACGGCCGGATGCTCGAGCAGGAAGCCTTCGATCTCAGCCGGGTAGGCGTTGAAGCCGCCGACGATGAACATGTCCTTCTTGCGGCCGACGATGCGTAGCCTGCCCGCCGCGTCGAGCGTGCCGAGGTCGCCGGTGTGCAACCACCCGTCGGAATCGATGGTCTGCGCGGTGGCCTCGGGGTCGTCGAGGTAACCCTGCATGACGGTGTAGCCGCGCACCAGCACTTCCCCGTCGTCGGCGATTCGCACCTCGACGCCATCGCACGCCACACCGGCGGTCGTGGCGATGTCCTCGAAGGAATCCCCGGGCCGCGACAACGTCACCGTTCCGGCCTCGGTCAACCCGTAACCGGTCGCCAGCGTCCGGAACGGAAGCTCCTCGTGCACCCGGCGCACCAGCTCCACCGGAATGTCGGCGGCGCCCGTGACGCCGGCCCGAAGACTGGCCAACTTCGACTTGTCCGCGACGGCCAGCAGTGAGTGGTACAGCGTCGGGGGGCCCGGGAGCATGGTGATCTGTTCGGCCGCAATGAGGTCGACGACCCTGCCTACGTCGAATACCGGCACGGGAAGCATCGTGGCACCGCGGATGAACGAGGCGATCAGGCCCGCCTTGTAACCGAAGGTGTGGAAGTAGGGGTTCACCATCAGGTAGCGATCCCCCTCACGCAGGTCGGCGAGCTCGCACCACTCCTCGTACAGCCTCAGGTTCTGGCTGTGGTTCATCATGACGCCCTTGGGCCGCCCGGTGGTCCCGGACGTGAAGATGATGTCGGAGATGTCGGTCGACTCGACAGGCCGACTGAACGGCATTCCGCTGGCAAGGAAGTCGGACTTGAGGTCGATGGCAGGGACACCGCTCGGGGCAACGTATTCGGCGCCCAGGAAGCCCTGTTGGACCAACACGGCCTTGGCGCCACTGCGGGTGATGATGTCTGCGGCTTCCTCGGTCTTGAACCGGGTGTTGACCGGCACCAGCACACCGCCCGCGGTGAGCAGGCCGAACGCCGCGACGATCCATTCGGCACAGTTGGGCGCCCACACCGCCGTGCGGTCGCCCTTGGCGATGCCAAACTCGGCGAAAGCACCGGCGGCACAACGAATCCGGTCGTAGAGATCCGCGAATGACAGACGCAGCGGACCGTCGACGACCGCTTCCGCGTCGCCGAATCGGTCCGCCGCGCCGGCGACCAACTCAGGGAGGGTTTGGTACCTCACACCGTGACGAGGCGACCCAGGTTGCCGCCCATGATCTTGGCCTGATCGTCGACCGAGAGGTGCTCGAGAGCGGTGACGTAGTGCGTCGGCTCCGCCAGGCCCTCCGGGTGCGGCCAGTCCGACCCGTAGAGCACCTGATCGACGCCGACCAGGTTGATCAGGTCGTCGATGCCCTCCTCGTAGAACGGGCTGATGTAGATGCGGTTCTTGATCTCTTCCATCGGGTTGCCCGGGAAGGCTTCCGGGGCTTTCTTGTAGACCTCGGCCATCGAATCCAGCAGCGGGAACATCCATTTCGAGCCGGCCTCAACGATGCCCACCTTGAGCTTGGGATGGCGGAACAGCGCGCCATGGATCACCCAGGACGCCACCGCGTCCTGAATCGGGCGCCACTCGTTGAGGATGTTCATCGCGTTGGTCTGGAACGGCAGCATCTCCTGCGCCACGCCGTCCCACTCGGAGGTGTAGCGCGCATAGCCGCTGTCGGAGGAGTGCATGCCGATGAACACGTCGTACTCGACGCACTTCTCCCAGAACGGATCGAACTCCGGCAGCGCGAAGGACCGCGGCCCACGGAACCCGGGCACCGGTGCGGGACGGATCAGGATCGCGCGGGCACCGCGCTTGACCGCCCAGTCCAGCTCCTCGATCGCCTTCTCGACGATGGGCAGCGTGATGACCGGCGTGGTGAAGATGCGGTTCTGGTAGTTGAAACCCCACACCTCGTCGAGCCACTGGTTCAGCGAGTGGATGATGACGTGGATGGCGACCGGGTCGTCGCGCAGCCGCTCTTCGATGAGGCTGGCCAGCGTCGGGAACATCAGCGAGCGGTCGACACCGAGCTCGTCCATCAACTTCAGCCGCGGTTCGGGCTCGAAGAAGGCGGGGATGGACCGCATCGGCTCGCCGAACAGTTCGCGCTTGCTCTTGCCGTCAGGGTTGCCGAACTTGAAGTACTCCTCCCATGCGCCGGGCTTGGCGACGTGAGAGAACGTCGGGTTCGGGATGTAGTTGCTGATCTGGCCCTTGATCGCGATCTTGGTGCGGCCGTTGACCTCGACGTACTGGACGACGTCCTTGTACTCCTTGGGCAGGTACTTGGTCATCGCCTCGGGCGGCTCGTACAGGTGGTTGTCCGCGTCGAACAGCGGGAACGGGATGTCGACCCGGTGTGACAGTTGCCCCATGAAAAACTCCTTTTCCTCTTCGGAGAATCATATTCTCACGTTTGGTGTCGTGGCAATAACGCCCGCGGTGTCGGCCTGCGCCTCGCGCACGAGTTGACGTACGCGGAACTTCTGCACCTTGCCGCTCGCGGTGCGGGGGAAGTCGTCGGTTTCGAGCAACTGCTCCGGCCAGGCCTGGCGGGCCACACCCTCGGCGTCGAAGTGCGCACGAACCTGCTCGAGGGTCGGCATGACCGCACCTTCCCGGATACGCAGGACCGCGGCGGCATGCTCGCCCAGGCGCGCGTCGGGGGCGGCGACGACGACTGCCTCGGCCACCGCAGGCATCGACAGCAGCACTTCCTCGACTTCCAGGGCGCTGATGTTCTCCCCACCGCGGATGATGACGTCGGCCTTGCGGTCGGTGATCGTCAGGTATCCGTCCGCGTCGAGCACCCCGATGTCGCCGGTGCGATACCAGCCGTCCTCGTCGAACGACTGCGCAGTCAGTTCCGCGTCGGTGTATCCCAGACACAGATCCGGCCCACGGCTGAAGATCTCTCCGTCGGGCCCGAGCCTGATCTCCACACCCGGACGCGGGTCACCGTCGGTGAACAGGCGTTTGTCCTCGGGCGCCGTCGGCCCCGAACCGGTGATCGACGGGTGCTCGGTGCTGCCGTAGGCACGGAAGACGAACATCCCCAGGTCGTTGAGCCGCTGCGTCACCGCCGCGGGAACCGACGACCCGCCCAGTCCCACGGTGGTGAAGTGCTTCAGATGCTCGGGGCGGCAATCGGGGTGGTCGAGCAGGCTGGTGACGAAGAAGGGCGGGCCACCGCCGATGGACAACCCGTCCCGCTCGATGAGTTCGAGAACCTTGCTTGGATCCCAGACGTCGCACAGGTCGACGGGCGCACCTTCGAGGACCGGAATCAGGAGTGCACCGATCATGCCGATGAAGTGCCCGACCGGCGTGGCGGTCAGCTGCCGGCCCCGGCCGGGCGGATAGTTCGCCAACAGCTGTCGCGTTTCGCAGCTCAGCGTCTGATGACTGTGGATCACGCCCTTGGGATCGCGGGTGGTACCGGACGTGAAGGCGATCAGCGCCGGCGCAGCAGGGTCCGTCGCCATCGTGCCGTCCATCGGCTCGTCAGCGAGCAGGTCGTCGAAGTGGTGTTCGTGCCCGCCGAGCTCGCCCGCGGCACCGACCAGGCCGACGACCGGGACGTCGGCGCACAGGTCCGGCAGGTAGCGCATGCGCCCGAATTCCACCGTGGTGACGAACACGCGCGGAGCGGCGGTAGCGAGGATGTGGCCCAGTTCCTTGCGTCCGTAGAAGTGCACGATCGGCACGATCACGGCGCCGAGCAGGGCTGAGGCCCAGAAGGTCAGCGCGGCCTCGCGCCAGTTGGGCAGCTGCAGTGCGACGACGTCACCGGGTCCGATTCCGCGGGACCGCAACCCGGCGGCCAACCGTCGTGCGTCACGTTCCATGTCGGCGAACGTCCCGGAATACGGACGGACCGCCGAGTGCACGCAGAAGCCGGTGTGTGGGCTGTCGCGCAACCCGTTGGCCACGAGATCACCGAGGGTCTCCCGCGTCCACCAGCCCTCGCGCTCGTACCGCTCGACCAACTCGGGAGGGATAATCCGCATGCTGGGGTGGGCCACCTTCCGTCCGGAGGAGATGCCACCGCGATGCTATTCTCCGCCCGCGAGAATGCCAATACCGAAGATGGAGAATGAGTGATGGTCGACCTGGAATTCGACGACGAGTTGGCCATCATCACCATCGACCGCCCGCACGCCCGCAACGCGATCTCGCTGGAGACGATGGGCCAACTCGAGAAGGCCCTCGACGGCGCCGAGGGAGCAGCAGGGCTGGTGCTCACCGGCGCCGGGGATCGGGCGTTCGTCTCCGGCGGCGACCTCAAGGAACTCAGCGCGCTGCGTACGGTCGAGCAGGCGTCGGCGATGTCGTTTCGCATGCGGTCGATCTGCGATCGCATCGCCGGCTTTCCGGCACCTGTGGTCGCGGCCTTGAACGGCCATGCCCTGGGCGGGGGCGCCGAATTCGCGGTGGCGGCCGACATCCGCCTGGCTGCCGACGATGTCAAGATCGGCTTCAATCAGGTCGCGCTGGCGATCATGCCGGCGTGGGGCGGTGCCGAACGCCTGGTCGAACTGGTGGGTTACAGCAAGGCGCTGTTGCTTGCCGGCACCGGACGGATCCTGGCTGCGACCGAGGCGGAACGCATCGGGCTGATCGACCAGGTCATCCCCCGCGCATCCTTCGACCAGCAGTGGCGACTCATCGCCCGCACCCTCGCGAGCCCGCAGGCCGGACAGGTCAAACGCGTGATGCGTGGCGTCCCCACCACCGAGGCGGTCGCGGCATTCGCAGAACTCTGGGTTTCCGACGAGCACTGGGCCGCAGCGGACAAGGTGATGAAGAAGGGCAAGTAACCGCCACGGCGAGGCTGCGACGCTGCGAGCGTACGGTTTCTGACGAAATTCCGGCCATACGCGTCAGAAACCGTACGCTCGACGCGATCTCTGGACGTTCCGCTACCCCTCACCCAGGATCCCTCTGACATCTTCGATACTTCGCGTCGCCGCGCCGCCGCCCGCAGGCATCAGCCGGTCACCGGGCCGGACCATGCGCCGCCGCTGTTCTCTCTAGACGAGAACGTCATTTCCGATTATCGTCAATCGCGTGTCGACATCGCAGCGGGCCCTTGCGCCCGAGATCTCCACCTGGCCGGATGACGAACCACAGCTCATCGGCAGTACCTGCGCCACCTGCGGCGCCACCACCTTCCCGGTCCAGCGGCACTGCCCCAAGTGCAGCGGCGCCGACATGTCGGAAGTGCGGTTGCCGCGGCGCGGCACCCTGGTCGCCTGGACGACGCAGGGATTTCCGCCCGGCGCTCCGTACAAGGGCCCGACCGGCAAGGACTTCGTGCCGTTCGGAGTGGGCCTGGTCCAACTCGACGACGTCATCCGCGTCGAGGGCCGACTCACCGAGAACGACCCTGCCAAGCTGGAATTCGGCCAGGAGGTGGAGCTGACGATGGTGCCGTTCACGACCGACGAAGACGGCACCGAGGTCATGACGTTCGCCTTTCAGCCCGCCTAGAGAGGACAACACCTCATGACCAACGACGTCGCCATCATCGGCGTAGGTCTGCACCCTTTCGGCCGCTTCGACAAGACCGCGATGGAGATGGGCGCCGAGGCCATTCATTCGGCCCTCGCCGACGCCGGCGTCGACTGGAAGGACATCCAGTTCGGTTTCGGCGGCAGCTACGAGGTGTCCAATCCCGACGCGGTGACCCGACTGGTGGGCCTCACCGGCATCACGTTCACCAACGTGTTCAATGCGTGTGCCACCGCGGCCTCGGCGATCCAGCAGACCGCTGACACCATCCGCCTGGGCAAGTACGACCTCGGCATCGCCATCGGCCTGGACAAGCACCCACGCGGCGCGTTCACCGACGATCCCGCCAAGCTCGCGCTGCCGCAGTGGTACGCCGAGAACGGCCAGTTCGTGACCACGAAGTTCTTCGGCATGAAGGCCAACCACTACCTGCACAAGCACGGCATCTCGGAGGAGACACTGGCGCGGGTGGCGAACAAGAACTTCCGCAACGGAGCGTTGAACCCGAATGCGTTCCGCCGCAAGGAGATCTCGATCGACGAGATCATGGCGTCGCCGGTGTTGAACTATCCGCTTCGCCAGTACATGTTCTGCGCACCCGACGAGGGCGCCGCGGCGGTGATCATGTGTCGAGGCGACATCGCGCACAAGTTCACCGACAAACCGATCTTCGTGCGGGCCAGCGAGATTCGCACGCGAACCCACGGCGCCTACGAGGTCCACGCCACGTCGGCCCCGTTGGACGAAGACGCCTCACCGACGGTGTATGCGGCCCGGGCCGCCTACGAGGCCGCCGGAATCGGTCCCGAGGACGTCGACGTCGCCCAGCTCCAGGACACCGACGCGGGCGCCGAGGTGATCCACATGGCCGAGACCGGCCTGTGCGCCGACGGTGAGCAGGAGAAACTACTGGCCGATGGCGCTACCGAAATCCACGGCAGCATCCCGGTCAACACCGACGGCGGCCTGATCGCCAACGGTGAGCCGATCGGCGCTTCGGGGCTGAGGCAGGTGCACGAACTGGTCCGCCAGCTGCGCGGTGAGGCGGGTGACCGTCAGATTCCGGGCTCGCCGCGGGTGGGCCTGGCCCAGGTGTACGGCGCGCCGGGCACGGCTTCGGCGACGATCCTGTCGTTGTAACGAGGGTCAGTGATGCTCGGCGGTGGCGCTCACCTGTCCGGCCACCGCGGGCATCGGCTCGCCCTCGAGTCGCCGTATCCACCGCTCGCAGAACGCAAAGGTCTCCGCGTGCCCGGTGTCGATGCCCAGGGCTCGTTCCATCACCAGCGCCTGCGACACGCTCGTGGCGAACACCGTCCACACCACCGGCGGGACGTCAGCGGTGTTGTGGCCGTAGCGCCGCAGCGCCTCGGTGATCGCGCGGTTCTGCTCCTGCCGGAACCGCTCGGCGTAGTAGACGATCTCGGCCCGAAGGGCTTTGCGGTGGTTCGCCAGTCCCATGAACTCCATCGTCAGCCGGGTGGCCTCCGGCGCGGTACTGAACCGCCACAGCGCCCACAACGGCTGCGGCGACTGCAGAGCAGTCGTCAGCACCGCCAGCCCCTCCTCGGCGCGGCGATGGAAGACCGCCAGGAACAGATCCTCCATGGTGCGAAAGTAGTAGTGCACCAACTGCGGCTTCAGGCCCGCACGGTCAGCGACGCGGCGCGATGTCACCGCCGCGTAGCCCTCTTCGAGCAGCAGCTGCTCGGCGGCATCGAGGAGCACGACGCGGTTCTTCGCGTCCGGGGCTCCGATTCGCCTCGGCGATGCCATCCGTCACCCCCGTTCGTGTGCCGCGGTTTCCGCCGCGTCGTCCTTGACCCTAACTCTTACCCCATGCTAAGCAGGTGCTCAGCATTTTCGAACGCGCTCATCTCGTCCAGACGAGCCGCCGGCCCCGGGAGGCACAGCACATGACCGACTTCGACACGATCGACTACTTCACCGATCCGTCTCTCGTGCCCGACCCCCACCCGTACTTCGACCACCTGCGCAGCAAGTGTCCGGTGGTCAAAGAGCCGCACTACGGTGTCCTCGCCGTGACCGGATACGAGGAAGCCGCGACGGTCCTCAAGGACAGCGACACGTTCTCGTCGTGCATCGCCGTGGCCGGCCCGTTCCCGCCGCTGCCGTTCACCCCCGAGGGTGACGACATCACCGACCAGATCACCGCCCACCGGCCACAGATGCCGATGTTCGAGCACATGGTGACGATGGATCCTCCCGACCACACCAATGCGCGTTCGTTGCTGAACCGGCTGCTGACGCCCAGCCGGCTCAAGGAGAACGAGGACTTCATGTGGCGGCTGGCCGACGAGGTTCTCGATGACTTCATCGAGGCCGGCCGCTGCGAGTTCCTCACCGCATACGCAAAACCGTTCTCTCTCCTGGTGATTGCCGACCTGCTGGGCGTACCCGAATCGGACCACGACGAGTTCCGGACCGTGCTGGGCGCACCCCGCCCCGGAGCCAACGTCGGCTCGCTCGACCACAGCGACCTGGTCGGCGCGAACCCGCTGGAGTGGCTGGACGAGAAGTTCATCGGTTACCTGGAAGAGCGTCGCGAGAATCCGCGCGACGACGTGCTCACCGCGCTGGCGACCGCGAAGTACCCGGACGGATCGACGCCGCCGGTGATCGAGGTGGTACGTTCGGCGACGTTCCTGTTCGCCGCGGGCCAGGAGACCACCACCAAGCTGCTGTCGGCCTCTCTGCGCGTTCTCGGCGATCATCCGGACATCCAGCAGAGGTTGCGCGCCGATCGCAGCCGGATCCCGATCTTCGTCGAGGAGGCGCTGCGGATGGACGCGCCAGTGAAAAGCCAGTTCCGGCTTGCCAAGAAGCCGACCAGAGTCGGTGACATCGACGTGCCCGCGGGCACCACGATGATGGTGTGCCCCGGTGCGGTCAACCGCGATCCTCACCGTTTCGAGCACCCTCACGAGTTCGACTTGGACCGCAAAAACGTCCGGGAGCACATCGCTTTCGGCCGCGGCGTGCACTCCTGCCCGGGTGGACCACTGGCCCGAGTCGAGGGGCGGGTGTCCATCGAGCGGATCCTGGATCGGATGGGCAACATCGAGATCGACGCGACCAAGCACGGCGCTCCGGGCGAGCGCAGTTACACCTACGAGCCGACGTTCATCCTGCGCGGTCTGACCGAGCTCAACATCACGTTCGACCCCGTGCGGTAACGGTGCAAGAGAAACGGTGACAGGCGCAAGAGCGACGTTCTAATATCTGACAATGCTCCTCTGCAGATGGATTCCGCGTGTCTGCGTGGCGGGTCTGTTCACAACCACCGCGGTACTCGCCGTCGCGCCGGCGCAGGCCCAGCCGGCGATGCACCAGATCCGCTACACCGTCGGAGCAAGCCAGGACATCGCCAACGCCGAGATCTACTACCGCGATGTCGATCCGCCCAATTGGGCTGACTACAGCCACAATCCGTACCTGTACACGCCGAACGCCGAGGCCAATCTCGGGCCCGGGCAGCCGTGGGTACTGGAAGCGGCCCTGGCCAACCCCGACGACTGGGCGATGGTGGTGGTCGGGCTGCCCGGTCCCACCACGGCCCCGTTGGAGGAACCGGGTTTCGTGTGTGAACTGCGCGTCGACGACGTCGTGGTCGCGACGGACTCCGGCACCAAGGGCGCGCTCTGCTCCATCCGTCCGTGGTGATCGCCGCAACGTCACTGGGGCGGCGGGTTACCCCCGCCCACTGACACGTCGCCACGAGTCCAGAACGACCTCCCGTCCTTGGCGATGCAGTTCAGGAACAACCCGTCCGGAGACTGGGCGACATCGCCGTCCAGGCTCGGGCACAGGTCACCCTCGTTCTTGACGCCGTGCATCTCGGGCGAGCGGAACCAGCGTGGTTCGTAGCGACGCGGGGAACCGCAGAACACCAGTCGCCCCCAGGACGTCACACCGAACACGTAGCGGGCGGTGTTGGTGCAGTACGACCCGAGCACCACATTCGGTTGGATACCGGGCACGCAATTCGGATAGTTGCACTCCGCGCCGGGTGGCGGCGGTGGCGGCTGGGCGCCGGCGGGCGGATCGGCCACCAGTAACCCGGTTGCCATCAGGGCAGCCGATGCTGCAACGAGGTGGAAGCGCACCCGATCATTTTTCCATGTGCGGAAACGAAATTCTCGCTTTTGAAGAGCGCAGGTCTGACCGCGATTAGGGTTTAGAGCATGCGCGGATCAGGTGTACTCGCTGGCATGGCGGCAACCGCCCTGACGATCATCGGCAGCGTGACCGGTGTCGTCCTTGCGCCGCCGGCGCTCGCGGACGACTTCGGTACCGACATCAGTGGTACCTGGCGGGTGTTCTCGAACGGAGAGTGGGCCAGGACCAACGACGTCCTCATCGACGAGAAGTCCGTGCTCGAGACCTGGACGGTGTCCACGACTTGCGTGAGTCCCATCGAGTGTTACGGCGAGGTCACCAGCAGCCTCGGCTGGACCGGGTCCGCCCGGCTCGACGACTTCTGGTATGTCGAGCACGAGGTACCCAACTGGATGCCCTGCCCGAACGGCACATTCGCCACCGGTCACCAGAAATTCATCCTGTGGGGAGTGAATCGCGCCAACGAACAGCGGGTGACCCGGGACATCTCCACGTTCGCCGGCCGCAATGTGACGAAGAGCAACAGCGGTGCGTGCGGTGTCAACCAGCCCAAGGTCATCGAACTGCCGGTCTTGATGGAGAGAATCGCCTGAGTCCGGGCCCCTTTGGGCCTGTCTCACTTCGGCATCAGATCGGTCCACGATGTCGGGCGAGCCCCACCCGCCGACGCCACCTGTTGCAGCTGGCCGTCCGGGCTCAGGTACTGGCCCGTCCGAGGGTCGTAGGATGCCGAAGCCACTGAGGGGCCGGGTGCCGAATCTCCGTCGAAGGCGCTCGGCGCGGCCGGAACCGCCTGGTCCGGAAGCAACGGGCCCTGCGCCGGCGGTAGTGGAGCCGGCGGTGCTGGCGGCCCCACCGGAGCAGGTGACGGTGTGACGCCCGGGGGCAACAGTTCCGGCGCCAACGGCGACGGTGCCAGTTCCGGCGACAGCGGCTCCGTGCCCGCCGGAACCGCCCCCGGTGGCAGCGGGGTGCCCTCGACGGGAGCGTAGATCCGCTCCTCGAAGTCAACCCGGTCGTCGAGCGGGATGCCCTGGGCGATCAGGTTCGGGTCGAAGGGGTACGGACCAAGGATGTGCTGCCGCATGGTCGTCGGCACGAACCCTCTCGGGTCGTTGCACAGTTCGACGGTCGGAGCACGCTTGCCGGGATGGCCCATACACGGATAGTTGCGAGCACCGCGGACGTTGAGCGGCGAATCCTGCGGCAGCTTGCAGTACAAACCGTCCGGGGTGTCGATGGTCGTCTGGTCCTCGGGTGAGCGCCACTGCGACGGGGGCAGGAAACCAACCGTGCACGGGTTCGGGTCGCTGATGGTGAGCGCAAAGTCGCCTGAGGGCAGACCGGTCGGATTGTTCTGCGGGAGGCCGAACGACTGCTGCGCGGCGATGATGCCGGGGAACAGCACCAGCAACTGCTCTATCGAGGGGTTGTAGGTCACCAGGACCTGCCCGACAGTGGTGAGATTGGCCAGCAACACCGGCAGCGTCGGCTTGACGTCGTTGAGCAGCGCACTGACCTCTTGGGCGAACCCCGGCCCCTGTTGCAGGATCGAGCGCAACTCCGGGTCGTTCTGCACCACCTGCGCCGAGATGCCGTTGAGGCTTCGGGCCCAGCTGCGGATAGCGTCGGTCGTCTCGGCCTGGGATTCCAGCAGCGGGCCGCTGTCGTCGACCAGTGCCCGGGTCTCCTCGGATACCCCGCTGAACTCCTCGGTGACGGTGGAGGCGGAGTCGAGCAGTGATGCGAAGTCCGGGCCGGCACCGTTGAACGCCAGGAAGGTCTCGTCGAGCAGATCGGGGATACGGTCCTTGGGCAGGCTGTCCACCAGCGCGCTCAGCTGATCCAGCATGGGACCGACCTGCTGCGGAATCGTGGTGTCGGCCCTTGCGATCCGTGACCCGTCCTCGAGGTAGGGACCGGAGTCGGTCCGGGGCCGCAGGTCGACGTACTGCTCGCCGACCGCCGAGACGCTGCGCACCTCGGCCTGCAGATCCGCCGGGACCTTGGGCGAGGTATCCAGCGACAGAGTGGCCTCCGCGCCGTTCTCGGTCAGCCGCACTTCCCGCACCTTGCCGATCTGGACCCCGCGGTAGGTGACGTTTGCGAACTGGTAGAGCCCGCCGGAGGCGGGCAGCTCCATCGTGACGGTGAGCCGGCCGATGCCCAGCAGCGTGGGCAGCTGGATGTAGGCGAATACCATGACCGCGACACCGACGATCGACGCGATGGTGAACAGAACCAACTGGGTTCGGACGAACCGGGTGAGCATCAGCCACCACCTCCCGGGGCCGGCGCAGGTGCGTGTTGGCCGTATGGGCCGGCGAAGATCTGCGATGACGTGACCGGCTCCGACGCTGGTAGCCAGGGCGCGGTCGGCGGCGGGGGCAGTACCGGCAGGATGGGCCCGGCGGCCGGCGGCATGCCGGTGCTGCCGGCGGTCAGCTCGGCGGGCGGTACCGCATCGGCCGGCGGTGGCGCGACACCGAGCATCATCGGGTCGTAGGAGTAGTTGAGGTAGTACGGATCACCGGGTGCGGGAATCATTTTCGCGTTCTCGTCGCCCCACCGGGTGCCCAGCAACAGCGTCTTCTTCAAGCGCGGGTAGGTGATGTCGAAGATGGCGAACAGGTTGATGTAATCACCGCGGGTGATCCGGTCGGCAAACGTGGGACCGTACGGGAATGCGGTCGCCCACAGCACTGCGAGGTTCAGGTCGGGGCCGATGTCGGCCAGTGCGCCGAGAATCGGGCCGAGGTTCTCCAGGTTCTTCACCAGGTCGTCGCCGGCATCGTCGACCAGGCCGCTGGCGGTGTCACCGAACTGGCCGAGTTTCTCCAGCGCGGTGGTGAATCGCGGCCGCTCGGCGATCAGCACATCGATCGCGGGCGGAATGTCCTGCAGTGCCCGGTCGATGACCTGCTGCTGACCGGCGAACGTCCCGGCCACGCTTCTGAGCTGTTGGATCGAGGCGATGATGTTGTTGCGTTGCTGGTCGAGCACACCGACGAAATCGTCCAGCCGGGTCAACAGCTCGCGGATCTCACCTTCCCGCCCGGACAGGCCGGTGTTCATGTTGTGGATGATGTCGCCGAGCTGGCCGAGACCGCCTCCGTTGACGACGGCCGACAGCGACGACAGGGTCTGCTCGGTGGTGGGATAGGTCGACGATTCGTTCAGCGGCAGGGTGGTGCCGGGCTGCAGCCTGCCGTTCGGCTGCTCACCGAGCGGGGGGTCGAGCGCGAGGTGCATCGAACCCAGCAGGCTGGTCTGGCCCACCGTGGCCACCGCATTCGCCGGCACCACGACGTCCGGCTTGACCGAGATCTCCACGTCGGCATGCCAGTCCTGCACGGTCATTTCCCCGACGCTGCCGACGATGACGTCGTCGATCATCACCGGTGAATTCGATTCCAGGGTGGCCACGTTGGGAATCTCGACGTGGTAGGTGACGGCGTCGGGCCCGCGCCCGACCGCGCCGGGCAGTGGCAGCGAGTTCACCCCCTGGAACGCGCACCCGGAAATCGACACCGCAACGCTGCAGCCGAGAACGGCCGCTTGCCTGATTCCGCGGATCATGACGGCGGCGTCCCTTCTGCCGGCAGCAGCGGGCCCGGCGCTGGTGGCGGACCCGGAGGCGCCGGGGGGGGCGGCAGCAGGAGGCCGTCCACCGTCTGCGGTTGGGCCGGAATGTTGGAGATGATGTTGGGCGGGCCCGGAATTGGCGCGCCCGGGAACAGCGCCGGTGACGGGATCGCGGGTGCGTCGTCGTCGGGCGTGTAGAGCCCCGGCGGGCCGGGTGGCGCGTTCCAGCCCGGTGGGGGCGGCACGTCACCCGCACCGAGGTAGGCCGAGACGTCCGGCAACGGCTCAGGCGGATCACCGGGTCCGGCGCCGCCGGGCGCGAGCTTCGGATCGGTGTAGATCATCCGGTCCGGATTCACCGCCGGGCGCAGATACGCGTTGATCGGGAAGGGCAGGTTGCCGAAGTTCAGCAGCCGCAGTGCCGGTCCGAGATAGTTGGCGCACAGTTTCGCGGTTTCCGGCGCGGTGGTGTTGGCCCCCCCGCCGATCAGTCCGCAGACGAACCACACCGGGTTGGAGAAGTTGGTCAGCGAGAACGCTCCGGTCACCGAGCCGCCGTTGGGGTAGTAGATGTTGTTGAAGTTGCCGATCGCGTTCGGGGTGATGTGCAGGACGTTTTCGAAATCCAGCCGTTGGTCGACCAGTATCTGAGTGAGCTCTTTGAGGCTGCGGATCTGCTCGGTGGTCTGTTCGCGGCTGCCGGCGACAAAGCGCTGCACCTCACCGATCGCCACCGACAGGTCCGACAATGCGGCGTCGAGGTCGGAGCGGCTGTCGTTGACCACGCTGGTCAGGCTCGCTAATCGGTTCTGGAACTGCACGATCTGCACCTTGCTGTCCCGCAAAGCGCCGACGAAGGTCTGCAGGTTCTTGATGATGTCGACGATGTTGCCGCTGCCCTCGGCGAAAATCCTTGCGGCACCAGAAAGCTGGGCGAGCGTTTCGCGCAACTTCTCACCGTTGCCGTCCAGGGCGTTGGCGGCACTGTCGACGAACCGGGAGATCGAGGTTCCGGATTCGGCTGTCTGCGGACCCAGCTCGGTCGCCAACCGCATCAGCTGCGTCTTGACCTCGTCCCACTCGACCGGAACGGCGGTGCGATCGCTGGGGATCACCGCGCCGTCGTCCATCGTCGGCCCGTCCCCTTTCCGATAAGCCGGGGTCAACTGCACATAGCGGGCCGCGACCAGGTTCTGCGCGACGATGACCGCCTTGGCGTTCGCCGGAACCGGTACCTCGCTGTCGATCTCGAGCGTCATCTTGGTCTCGGTACCCGCCGGCTCGATCCCGCTGATGGTGCCCACCTTCACGCCCGAGACCCGGACCTCGTCCCCGGGGTAGATCGCGGTCGCAGTGGGGAAATAGGCGGTGATGGTCTTGGGCCCGAAGAACACCTGCCGGACGAGGAACGCCGCTCCGGCGACGAGGAGCAGGGCCAGCACGATCGCGGTGCCGGCCACCAGCCGCTTACGGGTTGCCGTCATTGGGAAGATCTCCTGGCTGGGGAATACCGTTGACGGGGAAAGGTAGTTCAGCGCGTGGGCCGGCGTTGTCCGGCGGCTGACCTGCTTCCACGCCGCGCCGGAACCCGAACGCGTAGTCGAGGAACGGTTGTAGCAGCTGCGCCGGCTGCACATTGGGCACCAGAGCGTTGTAGTAGGCGCCGTTGGAGACGATCTCCCCCTGGGTCAGATAGTACTTGGCTGCGCCGGGCAACATCTTGGACAGGTTGTCCCGGTTTCGCTCCAGCATCCGCGTGACGTTGTTCAGCCGCTCCAGCGCAGGCGCGAGCTCCTGCTCGTTGTCGGCCACGACGCCAGTCAACTGCTGCGAGACAGCAGAAATGCTCGACAGCAGGCTGGTGATGGCGTAGCGGCGCTCGTTCAGTACCGCTACCAGGTCGTTGGCGTTCAGGATGAGTGTGTTGACCTGGCGGCTGCGTTCGGAGAAGACGCCGGTCACCTCCCCCGCCGCCTTGAGCAGTTCGGCGAGGCTCTCGTTGCGGTTGTTCAACGCCGTGGACACCCGCGACAAGCCGTCGAAGGTCGGGCCCAGCTGCGGCGCCACCTGATCCAGCGTCTGCGCCAGCGTATCCAGCGACTGGTTGAGCGAGTCGGTGTCGGTGGCTGCGGTATTGGCGGTCAGGTCCCCGAGGGCGTCGGTCAGCGAGTAGGGAGACGTCGTGCGGGTCGTGGGGATCACCGCTCGGGGATCGAGCGTGCCGCTGCCTTCGGACTCCAGGGCCAGCACCCGCTCGCCCAGAAGCGTTCCCGTCTTGATGTGCGCGGTGGTGTCCGAGCCGAGCGCATACTGTCCGGCGATGGTGAATCCGACCAGGGCGTCACCGTTGTCGAGTCCGATGGAAGACACCGAACCCACCTTGATCCCGCTGACCGTCACATCGTTACCCACCGTCAGGCCACCGGCCTCGGTGAACAGCGCCTGATACCGAATCGCCGTAGCCCACTGCAATAGTCGCTCCGGCTGCAAGCCGACGGCGATCACCAGGATGATCGTGACGACACCGATGAACCCGGCCCTGGCGAGTTGAGATCCGCGATACTTCAGCATCTACCCGTCCACACACCTTCCGGTCTCTTGCTTGATCCAGGGGAACACCACGGTGCGTCCCTCGAGATCGCTCGCGCGGAAGGTGATGCCACAGATGTAGTACGGGAACCAGGCGCCGTACGAACCGACGCGGGCGAGCTTGCGGTAGATCTCGGGTAGCCGCTGAATGGTGGCATCGAGCCGTTCCAGGTCGTTGTCCACCAGCGGGGCCAACCGATTCAGTTCGTCCACGCTGTTGGCCAGCGGAGCCCGGCCCCGCGCCAACAGGTCGGCCAGCGAGGTGGTGCCGTTGTCGAGCGCCTCGATCGCGGTACCGATGGGATCGCGATCGGCCGACAATCCGGAAACCAATTGCTCGAGCTTGTCGATTGCCCCGGAGAACTGTTCACCGTCGTCTGCGAGCGTGTCCAACACCGTACGCAGGTCGTCGATCAACTGCTCGATGACCTGATTGTTGTCCGCCAGCGAGTTGGTGAACGACGAGGTCTTCGAGAACAACGATTCCAGCGTGCCGCCCTGGCCCTGCAGGATCTGCACCAGCGAAGAGGTCAGCGCGTTGACGTCTTCGGGGTTGAGGCCCTGGATCACGGGTTTGAGCCCGCCGAGCAGCAGGTCGAGATCGAGCGCCGGAGCGGTGCGGTCCTCGGGGATACGTCCGCCGGCCGGCAGGATCTTCGTCGACTCCGGGCTGTCCAGCAACTCTACGTAGCGGTCGCCGACCAGGTTCAGATAACGGATCGCCGCGTTGGTGCCCTGGGTCAACGCGATGTCCCGGTCGGCGTCGAACGTGACCAGTACGTTGCGGTCCTGCTGCAGTTCGACGTCGGTGACGGTGCCGACCCTGATGCCGGCGATGCGTACCGTGTCGCCGGTCTTCAGCCGTGATGCGTCGGTGAAGACCGCCGAGTACTCGTTGGTGTCACCGGTCCTGGCGTCGCTGAACACCAGGAACAGGAAGGCGGTCAGCACGATCATCACGACACCGAAGGCGCCGAATTTGATGAGCGTTCCCGTTGATCGCGTCATCCCGGCATCCCGATCTGTGCGGTGTTACGCGGCGGGCCGTCCAGCGGGCCGAACAGCCAGTTCTTGAGCCCTTCGGAGTTCAGCAGGATCCCGGCGTTGCCGTACTGCGCGGGGTTGGCGCCGATGTCGCCGACAACCAGCGGCGGGACGTACTCAGCGGGCAGTTCGGGCAGACCCAGCTCCTCGCAGAAGTCCGCGCCGCCACTGGAGGCGGCGACCTTCGGCAGGTCACCCGGGTATCGGTAGCGCTCGACGCCCAGCGTCAGGCCGGCATTGACGAAGACGCCGGAAAACTGCGGCGGAGACTTGGCGAACGGCACCAGACCACCGAGCCCGCACCACAGCGACCTTCGGTAGTTGTAGAGCAGATCGGTGGTCGGTATCAACACGTCCAGCACGTCGGTCAAGGCCTGCCGATTTCCGCCGACCACTTCATTGCCGAGGTCGGCCAGACCGATGGAGCTGACCAAGAATTCGTCCAGGTTCTGCTGCTCCTCGACGATCGAGTTGCTCAGTGTGGTGGTGTTCTCGACGGTCGAGATGAGATCCGGGCCGGCGTCGGCGTAGGCAGTCAGCGTCGGCACCGCCAACTCGATGTCACGGGCCAGGTTCGGCAAACTCGGCTCGAGTTCGGCGAGCACGGCGTTGAAATCAGACAGGGTCTGACCGAACTTCTCCCCCCGGCCGTTGAAGGCCTGCGCGATGGCACCGAGGGTCTCGTTGAGTTTCGCCGGATCGATCGAGTCGAGGACCGTGACCAACTGCTGGAACACCGTG
>CAXEZH010000297.1:0-12132 GCA_964000695.1 uncultured Mycolicibacterium sp.
CTGTCACTGGCGGCCGTGCTTCCGCCGTTGATCCTGCTCGTAGTGGTCGCCCGCGCCGGACGCCGAACGCAGACCCCATCATGAGTACCCGACTCGGGCTGCGGGACCTCACCCGCCGGCACCCGGGCCAGCCGGTGCCGGCGCTACGTGGGCTCGACGTCGACGTCGACGGCGGCGCCTGCCTGGCGCTGCTCGGCCCGTCGGGATCCGGAAAGAGCACGGCGCTGCGGCTGATCGCCGGACTGGATACACCCACCTGTGGCAGCGTGCTTCTCGACGGCGAGGATGTGACCGACACGCCAGCGGAGAAGCGCGGCATCGCCATGGTTTTCCAGCGGCCACTGCTCTTTCCGCATCTGTCGGTCATCGACAACGTCGCCTTCGCTGCGCGTGCCGCGGGGCTCTCCCGCCGGGACTCCCGGGCGGCGTCGCGGCGGTACCTCGAATTGGTCCAGCTCAGCGACTTCGCCGATCGCTCCGTCGCCGACATCTCCGGCGGACAAGCCCAACGGGTAGCGCTGGCCAGATCGCTGGCCGCCGAGCCCAAAGTGCTGCTCCTCGACGAACCGTTCGGCGCGCTGGACAGCGCGCTCCGCAGCGACATGTATGCCCTTCTCCGAGCGGTCCGGGACGAACTCAACCCCACCATCGTCCTGGTGACCCACGACCAGTCCGAAGCGGCCATGGTCGCCGATTCCCTTGCGGTGCTCATCGGAGGCGTACTGGAACACCATTCCGACGTGCAGGCCGCATACGTGCGGCCGTCGACCCTGGCGGTGCACCGGTTGATGGGCGGGCTGAACGAGATTCACGGGTGCGCCACCGCCGGGGTGCACCACTCCGACCTGGGTCCGCATGCGCTGCCGACGGCTGCGCGCATTCCGGACGGACCCGCCACGTTGGTATTTCGCCACGAGATGGTTCACCTGACATCTGCGACCGACTCTGCTCTCACAGGCACCGTCAGCTCGCTGCAGCCGGCCGGCATCCGATGCCTGGCCTGCGTGCGCATCGGTGAATCGTCGATATTCGTCGAACTCGAACCGCAGATGCACCTCACTGTGGGCGCCGAGGTCGGGGTGGGGCTGCCCGTCGATTCTCTGCATGCGATCAGCACCGAATCGTGAACCGGGCTGTGGTCCGGACGATCCGACCGCCGTGAGCCGTCAACAGGCGAGTTCCGCATATACCGTCTTACTTACTACCGTCGTGGTGTGATCGGTGCCGGCTCCCGGGACACCGGAGTCCATTCGGATGATCGTCGGGCTCCGGCGAGTAGCACTGATGGTGCAGGTGTCCAGTGTCCATTCTGCGAGGGCGAAGCATGGTCACCCGACTGTCACGGGACACGTCCGTCTTCTTTCACGGTGACCGACTAGCTCGTGGTGCGCTACCGAAATATCAGCGCGCTGACCAGGTTTGGGTGAGCCGAGCGTCCAGACACGACAAATGAGAGCTAGTGTCCGACCGGGCGGGTCTGTCATCGTGCTGACAATCACCGGCGAGCCGGCTCACCCGGGGTATTTGATGGGACCAGGATCCGAACCAAGGGGGTCGCCGCGATGATCCGAGCCGTGTGGAACGACGTAGTGTTGGCCGAGGCGGTGCACACCGTGCGACTCGAGGGCAACGATTACTTTCCGCCGGAGGCGCTCCGCCGCGAATACATCACGGAGAGTTCGGCGACAACCGTGTGTCTGTGGAAAGGTACGGCCCACTATTACACGGTGACCGTTGGCGGTGAGGTGAACCAAGAGGCAGGGTGGTATTACCCGAGTCCGAGTCGCCGCGCATGCCAGATCAAAGACCACGTCGCGTTCTGGCGCGGAGTGCGGATCGAGAGGGACGAGGCTGCCTCGGTCGCCGACCGCCTGCGAGCATGGCTGCGCGGCAAGCCATGAGCAAATCGTCGCTGAGCGCACCTGCCCGACGGCAACGACTCGTCAAGTCGGACGGGCTGCCGATGTGGGGGATCGGATTCGCGAGCGGGCTGGTGGGCATTCTGTGCTGTGTCGGACCCACCGTCCTCGCGGTATTCGGAATCATCAGTGCTGGAACGGCATTCGTGTGGGCGAACGACTTGTACGACAACTACGCGTGGTGGTTCCGCCTCGGCGGCGTCGCCGTCCTCGGCCTGCTCGTCTGGGTATCGCTGAGGCGCCGCAATCAGTGCAGCCTCGCCGGCGTGCGGCAACGGCGGTGGCGGCTGCTGGGGGTGCTCGCGGTCGCGGTCGGCACGTACGTAGCGTTGTACGCCGTGACCACCTGGCTCGGCGGCTTCGCATGACACTCGACTTCTCACCGGACCGCGACCTCTACCCCTTCACCTCGCGATGGTTCGACAGTTCGCAGGGTCGGGTGCACTACATCGACGAGGGCAGTGGCCCACCGCTTCTGCTCTGTCATGGCAACCCGACGTGGAGCTTTCTCTACCGTGACGTCATCGCCGGCCTGCGAGACCGGTTCCGGTGCATCGCCCCGGACTACCTGGGCTTCGGACTATCGGAGCGCCCGAGTGGCTACGGCTACACCGTGCAGGAGCACGCCCGCATCGTGGGCGAGCTGGTGGACTTCCTGGATCTGGACGGCTACCTGTCAATGGGCCAGGACTGGGGAGGCCCGGTCACGATGGCGGTCGACACGGCCCGCGCTGACCGGGTACGCGGAGTCGTACTGGGCAACACGTGGTTCTGGCCGGCTGACACACTGCGGATGAAGGCATTCAGCAGGGTGATGTCCAGCCGCCCGATGCAGCGCGCGATCCTGAACCGGAACTTTTTCGTCGAGAGGCTGATTCCGGTGGGGACGAGTCGAACGCTGACCCCGCTGGAGATGGACCACTACCGCGACGTCCAACCGTCACCGGAGGCGCGACGGGGCGTCGCTGAACTGCCCAAGCAGATCCTGGCCGCCCGACCGCTACTGCAACGTCTCGAACACGAGGTGCCCGAGACGCTGGGGTCCAAACCGGCGCTGTTCGTCTGGGGCATGAAGGACTTCGCGTTTCCGCCGGCGCAGACGCTGCCGCGGATGCGCGCCGCCTTCCCCGATCACGTGGTCGTCGAGCTACCAGGAGCCAACCACTTCATGCAGGAAGACGAACCCGGCCGGATCGCCGCAGCGATCATCGACCGTTTCGGCTGACGTGGCGGTGTCGGCCGGTCGCACGTGGAGTCGGCCGCGCGATGCTGTGGAGATGTTCCTGCGCGGGTCTACGGTGCGAACCGCTGGACCCACCGCGCTGTTCGTCGGAATGGTCCTGTCGTTAGTTAACCAAGGTGCGGTCATCACGCACGGGGATGGCGACGGAGGGACGTGGATTCGGGTTGCGGTGAATTTCCTGGTGCCGTTCTGCGTCGCCAGTGTTGGATACCTCTCTGCGCGGCGTGTGCCGCCCGGCGGTGACAACTCGTAGGCTGATCTCGGGCCAGCCGTGATAGAGAATGTCTGCGGGCTGACATTGTGTCGTCGTCAGGGTCACCACGCTGATTGTCTTGATGCTCAGGACAAGTGCTAGAGGAAGGTCAGTGATGCCGCGAAACCCGAGCAGGATCGCACCGGGCGACAGCGTTGACGTGCGCCAAGTCGACACGGTCAGCTCCGGGCCCGTAACGCTACCCGACCCGCAACGTCTGACCCATCTGCAATTCCGGCGCTACGCGGGCTGCCCGATCTGCAATCTGCACCTGCGCTCGTTCGGCCAACGCCACGACGAACTCGAGGCCGCAGGGGTGCGGGAGATCGCGGTATTCCATTCGACGACCGGGGCGATGACGCCATATCAGGACACGTTGCCCTTCGTACTGATCGCTGACCCGCAACGGAAGCTGTACCGCGAATTCGGCGTGGAGAGATCACTGCGATCAATCGCCGATCCGCGCGCCTGGGCCGCTGCGGCGCGCGGCTGGAACCGCCATCTGCCACCGCAGTCCGACACCGGGGACGGTGGCCATACCGGGCTGCCGGCAGACTTCCTCATCGCCCCGAATGGCCGAATCCTGGCCTGCAAGTACGGCTCTCACGCCAACGACCATTGGACCTTCGACGAGGTACTCGACCAGGCCCGGCATCACCGGGTCTAATGCGCGGTCCGGTCGGTGCTGACCTCGACGCCATTCCAAAAAGCCACTCGGCCCTTGATGCGCCGCGCCAACGGGGAGGGGCGCCGATAGGTGAACGCTGCGCTGCGCAGTGTGGCGCCGTCTGTGGCCACGTCGTAGTAGCTGGCGATCCCCTTCCAGAAGCACAGACTCTTCGCCTTGTTCGCGACGAGAACGCCTTCGGCGATATCGCTTTCGGGAAAGTACACGTTGCCTTCGACGATCACGGGATCGTCGGTGGTGGCTATCACGGTGTCTCCGACACGTGCGGTGGCGCTGGTCATGAGCGTCCTGTTCCTCATCGGTTGGGGGCAAGTTGTTTTCAAGGCGGGAGCGGGGCGGGAGGGGGCGTGCTTCGACCCCCGTCCCGACCCGCTACCCAAGGATCGGGCTAGGCGCTGCGGTTCCGGGTGAACGGCAGCAGTGCGAACGCCGTCGCGACACCGAACATGATGTGCTCGACGAGGAACGTGGGGTAGCCCACCATGGAGGCCATGTTGGTGATCGGGTCCCCGGCGGAGAAGATCGTCGCGGCCAAGGGGAGTCCGACCCACGCGCTGACGGCGAAAACGACGGCACCGTAGATCATTCCAGCCAGGATCAGCGTCATGCCGCGTAGCTTCGCCATCCGGACGATCACTGCGAACAGGACGCCGTACATCGCGCCCACCATCATGTGGATGAGTGCGCCCACCACGGCGGGACCGAACACGAAGTAGAAGTTCGAACCAGCCATGCCCTGCTCCATCGACGCCATCATCGTCGACGGATCCAAGAGCAGTGAACCGATGTGGTAGAGCGGGGTGAAGAAGCCGGTGTGCTGGTAGGTGGCGGCGGCGATCATGGCGAACATCGCCATGACCAGAGAACCGATCACACCGGCGACAGCGCCGACGATGAGCGTTCGGCCGAAGCCGGCCTTGAGATCAGCCTGCGTTGGGGTAGTGGATGACATGGTGGTGCTCCCTCGTGGTGTCTGGTGTCCGGGGGAATTCATCCCCTCGTGGAGGAAACCCGGTGATGGCTGCCGGCCCTTCCAGTTTGGGTCGCGATGTTTTCGCTAATTGCTCCGGAACCGAAGCCACGTTCGCCGCAGCCGGACGATGATCCCGATCAGCCGGGCTGTCGTCGGCCGTCCCAGTTGTGCTCGGACGTCGGCGATCGCGGCGTTCCACGGTCCGTCGTTGTAGGTCGGGTATGGGTGTGTGGCGCCGGCGAGGTCGCGCGTGCGCATTCCGTGCTTGACTGCCAGGACCATTTCACCGATCGTCTCGCCCGCCCGCGGTCCGACGATGCTGGCGCCGACGATGCGGTGCTTGCGGTCGAGGACGAGTTGGGTGAGTCCGCCGGTGTCAGTCTCGGCGATGGCGCGATCGAGGTGGCTGTGCGACAGGGTCTGCACGCGCAATCCTGTTATGCGCCGGGCGGTTCGGGGGTCGATTCCGACGACGGCGATCTCGGGGTCGGTGAACGTGACGCGGGGTTCTCCGGTGGTGTCGACGGTGCGGCGCAGGCCCAGGATCGCGTTGGTGGCGGCGATGCTGCCGTGCATTCCCGCCGTGTGGGTGAATTGGGGGTGGCCGGTGAGGTCGCCGGCGGCCCAGATCCGGGGGTTCGACGTGCGTAGCTGAGCGTCGACGTGGACATAGCCACGCTCATCGAGCGTCACTCCCGCCGTCTTGAGGCCGAGTGCATCGGTCCGGGGTGTGCGGCCGACGGCGACGAGCGCACGGTCGAATTCGACGCGGCGACCGTCGGTGAGGGTGACGGTGTGCTCGCAGATCGACTCCGCGGTGGCGGCGGTCAGCACCTCGACTCCGTCGGAGCGCATTGACGCGGTCAGCGCGGCGGCCGCGGCCGGGTCCTCGCGGGGGACGAGGGTCTGCGCTGACTCGATGAGCGTGACCGTAGACCCGAGCCGCGCAAAGGCCTGGGCGAGTTCGCAGCCGACACTGCCGCCGCCGAGCACCAGGAGCCGGTGCGGAAGTTCGGTGAGGTCCCAGACCGTTTCGCTGGTCAGGTAGTCGACGGTCTCCAGCCCCGGTATGCCTGGCACGGTCGGGCGGGCACCGGCGGCGAGCACCGCCTGGGCGAACGCGAGGACGTGCTCTCCGATCGCGACGGTGCCTTCGTCGGTGAATCGGGCCGATCCTTTGACGACCGTCACGCCGGCGTCGCTGAGGGCCTTCGGGGAGTCGACCGGGGCGATGGCGGCGATGGCCTCCCGCACATGCTGCATCACCTGGTTGAAATCGACGGTCACGTCCGTTGCGGTGATCCCGAATGCGGATCCACGGCGGACGGCTGTGGCCGCTGCTGCCGCGGCGATCAACGACTTCGACGGCACGCACCCGGTCCACAGGCAGTCCCCGCCGGTGCGATCGCGTTCGACCAAGACGACTCTTGCACCGAAGCCGGCGGCCGTCTTCGCCGCGACGATGCCCGCGGTGCCGCCACCGACCACCAACAAGTCGGGGTGGGCTGCACGGGTCACTGCAGCTCACCGCGGACGAGGCGGTCAACGACGTCGTGCATGTGGGACACGCTTTGCCGATCGGGCATCCGTCGCAGTGCCCAGCGTGACAGCGCCGAATTGATCTGACGGAATTCGGTCGCGGCGGTGCTGCACTTGTCGCATTGGGCCAGGTGCGCTTCCAGTCGTCGGATTTCGCTCGGGTCCAGGAGTGCGGCGGGATCGGAGTCGAGGTAGCGCTGGATTCGGCGTGCTGACCAGTGGCACGTCACCATCATCCGAACGGCCCTGATCATTGTTGCCTCCCCGCGCTCGCTGCTTCGAAGTTCGGCTGCAGATGCCGGCGGACGCGTTCGCGTGCCCGGCTGAGTCTCGACATCACCGTTCCTACGGGCACACCAAGGGCCTCGGCGGCCTCGGCGTAGGTCAGTTGGTCGACGTCGACCAGAAGCAGTACGGTCTGGAACTTGGTGTCCAGACTCTGCACGGCACGTTCAAGATCATCGGGCAGGAAGGCGGCCATCACCTGCTCCTCGGTGCTCATAGGGGTGATTCCGAATGCTGGCTTCGCGTCGGTGTAGGACGCGATGTCATCCACGCTGTCTGGGCGCATCCGTCGACCCATGTTGATGTTGGTGTTCCGCAAGATGGTCAACAGCCACGCCCGGGGGTAGCGGCCGTCGAATCGGTCCATGGCGCGCCACGCTCGCATGAGGGTCTCCTGCACCAGGTCATCCACGTCTGAGGACCCCACGAGGGTGCGCGCGACTCTGAGCAGCACTTCGATTTCGGGTTCGACGTAGCGTCGGAATGCGTCCGCTTGCATGTCGTGCTCGCCGATCTGCGGTGGGTCCACGGTGAGGGAACCCGGCGGGGGGCTGACAGTGTTCCCGTATCGGACAACTTGCCAGAGATTCTGACGAACGGACTCCCGATGCCAAGAACAGGCCGCTATCGCTCTTCGGCGAGGTTCTATGACCTGATCTCCGCGGAGTGGCCCGTGTACCGGGCCGGGCGCGTGGCCGCGATCGACCTCATGGCGCTGCGACCGGGCCACCATGTCCTCGACATCGGCTGCGGTACCGGGCTGAACTTCCCCCTTCTTCAGAACCGAATCGGACCGAGCGGATCGATCACCGCCGTCGACGCCAGTGCGCAGATGCTCGAACAGGCGAAACGCCGCGCGTGCTCGGCTGGTTGGACGAATGTCCGACTCGTCGAAGCCGACGCTTCCGCACTGGACGCAAACGTGCCGGACATGGCAAGCGGCTTCGACGCCGTCATCAGCACCTATGCACTGTCTCTCATTGCGGATTGGCCGCGGGCACTGTCGACGATGGTGGCGGTCACGCGCCCGGGTGGCCGGGTGGCAGTGGTGGACATGCAGCGGCCGGTCGGGCGCGCCCGCCTGTGGAGTCCGCTCGCGCAGTTGGCGTGCCTACTCGGTGGCTCGGACATCGACGCACACCCGTGGGTTCCGATGGAGTCGGCCCTTGTCGACGTGCGACGACGGTCGGTACGGGGTGCGCACATTCAGATCCGGGTCGGGTCGGTCCCGACGTGCACGACTGATGCGTACTCGACAGGGCGTTAGTCGCGCACCGCTGCTGACCATCGGCGAAGCTCGCGACTGATCGCGTGTAAGCCCGCGCGGGCCGCGGCGGCGTCGCCCGCCCGGGAGGCCGCGAATGCGCCGAACAGCGCTGCCTGGATCAGCCGGGCGCGGTCCTGCGATGATCCCGATTCGATGTCACCGTCGGCCTCCGCCAACTCGAGAGCGCCGTTGAGCGCTCGCTCGATCCTGCGGCGGTAGGCCGCTACGCGCTGCTGCACCTCGGGAATACCGTCGCCGACCTCCACCATGGTGTTGACCATGAAGCAGCCCCGTGGGGAGTTGGGGTCATCGAGCACGGCGCGCACCCGGCGGACGAACCGTTCGATGTCGGGTAGACCGCGGCGAGGCGATTCGAGGTCAGCGATGATGCCGCTCATTCCGTCCTCGTAGCGCGCGAGGGCAGCGTCGAGCACGCCCTGCTTGCTTCCGAACGTGGCGTACAGGCTCGACAGGCTCAGCCCGGCGTCTGCAGCGAGTTCCTCCACGCTCGTCGACCGGAAGCCGCGGCGCCACAAGGCCTGCTCCAGCGCCGCGGTAGCGGCATCGAGGTCGAATGCGCGCGGACGACCGCGCCGTCGTGGGGTGACAGAGTCCGTTGACATTTCGGAGTGAATACTACAGAATTCGGCTTTATGGAGCATTCACTCCTGAAATCGAGTAGAAAGCGATCCGCTATGGTCCACTCCGAACGCGCCCTCATGCTGCCGTCCCGCGACATCGACGACGCCGACCCGGCGATCGCCGCAGTACTGTCCAAGGCCCAGGCCAAGCAGGGTTTCCTGCCGAACATGTACCGCAACATGGCGAATGCGCCGGGACTGCTGGAGACCTACATGGCCGGATACGAGGCGTTTCGCAGCGACTCCGGACTGAGCCCCGCTGAGCAGGAGACCGTGCTGCTCGCGATCAGCCGCACGAACGGCTGCGAATACTGCGTCGCCGCCCACAGCATGCTCGCGGATATGTCCAAAGTGCCGACGGAGATCACCGACGCGCTGCGCGACGGCCGCACCCTGCCGGATGCCCGCCTCGACGCACTGGCGACGTTCGCCACCGCGATGGTCGAATCCCGTGGGCTACCCACGGGCGCCGATCTCGACGCCTTCCTCGCCGCGGGGTTCACCGAGACCGACGTCCTGCAGGTGCTGCTGGCGATCTCGGTCAAGACGATCAGCAACTATTCCAACCACCTGTTCCACACCGAAGTCGACAAAGCGTTCGCGGGCCGCGTCTGGGAGGCGTGACCGTGAACGCGATCGGCACCGATGCCGGCTACCGCTTTGACCATCCCACCGTCGCAATGGTGCTGCGCGACATGCGGATCCCCGACTCCGACCCCGGTCCGGGTGACACGATTCCCGCATTCAGCATCACGACCACCGACGGCATCGAAATCGACAACAACAGCCTCCGCCGCGACGGCCGCCCTGCTCTGATCGTGTTCGGATCGTTGACCTGCCCGGTCACCGAGAGCGCCGGCGACGGTCTGCGTGAACTCGCCACCCGGTACGGCGACCGGGTCCGGTTCATCATGGTCAACGTCCGCGAGGCACATCCGGGCGCGTCGACCCCGCAACCTACGACCGAGTACCAGAAGGCCGAACACGCGGCACAACTCAAGGCACACCACCGGTTGCCGTTCGAGGTCGCCACCGATGACCTCGACGGCACACTGCACCGAGCCTTCGGCCCCCGGCCGAGTTCGGCCTACCTGGTGGACTCGGCGGGCCGGATCACCTTCCGCGCCCACTGGTCCAACATCACCCCCGCCATCGAAGAAGCGGTAGCAGCCGCGGCAGCCGGTCAACGACCACCCCGCGCTGAGGTGGGCCACACCATTGGGGCAATGGCCCGAATGACCGGATACGCCGGGCAGGCGTTCGATACCGCCGGCCGGGGAGCGGCCCTGGATACGTGGAAGGTGGCACCGCCGTTCGCCGCGATGATCGGCATCTCGAAGTCGTTCGGCTTTCTTGCGCCTTGCTACCGCGGCGTCGCCGCCATGATCGCGATGGCGGTGCTGACGGCAGCACTGATGGCGGTGCTCGCAGCGCTGTTGTGACCCTGGGTGTCAACCCGATTGGCGCCCGAACAACCGTGACCACCACGGCCCTCGAACGGACTCCGGATCGCTGCCCAGTAGTTCGGTTGCTCGCGAACCGAATTGGTCCCTGACGGTGTCGACCACCTCTCGCACGCTGGGATTGACCAACGCTGCAGTCCCCACGAACACCGTGGGGACGGTCTCGTCACCACCGGTGACCGCGCGCACGCGCTCCGCGGCGCCGCGATCGTCCCAGATGTTGATCTCGGTCGTCTCTATCGCGCGTCGCCGCAATCCTCTACGCAGGCTGCTGCAGAACGGGCAGCCCGGCCGCCACAACACCTCGATGCCATCGACGTAACCCGTGGAATTCATGCATCATCCTCCTTCACCGACATGCATACCGCTCAGCTCTGCTCGGCGTCAGCCGTGCGCCGGCGCCGACTGACCACCCGCCGCCACCCGAAACCTGCGGCTGCTCCGATGATGCCAACAAGAAGCGCCACGATCGGCAGAATGCCGACCGCGCCGACCGCTGAGGACAGCGCCTGCTGAACGAACGCCGCGGCCTCGATGATCGGATCCGCCGCATCGCCGCCGCGGATCACGCGCAGCTCGTAGAAGCCGTAGTACGCCACGTAGGCGCCCGCCGCGAGGAGCAGAACACCGCCGATTCGTGTCAGATAGCTTGTCGCTCCCCGCAGCCAGGCCGTGACCGGCGAGGCCGCCAACGCGATCGCGGTGGCCAGTACCCCCACCAGCAACGCCATGCCCGCCGCGTAGGCCAGATAGGCGACGACACCGCCGAGAACCGAACCGGTCCGGAACGTCGAGCCGGTGACCGCGAGGAACGGGCCGATCGTGCACGACAATGAGGCCACGGCATAGGCAACCCCGTAGCCGAACATCGAGCCCAGCCGCGCGGTGGGCGCGCCGCTTCGAGACTTGGGGAGCAGCAGGGTGACCTCCCGTCCGCTCAGCATCCAGGTGCCGAGCAGGACCAGGGCGGCCCCGATCACCACGGTGACGACCGGCAGATACTGCTGGATCGCTGCAGTGAACGGCGCGAGGATCAGCGCGAACGATCCGAAGACGACCAGGAACCCGGCCGCCATCATCGCCGTCGCGGTGAGCGCGCGACCCACCGCAGCGACGCGGCTGGGAGGCGCGTCACCCTCGCCGGCGACCACCAGCGCGAGATAGCCTGGGAGCAGAGCGAAACCGCATGGATTCAACGCCGCGACAAGACCAGCGGCCATCGCGAACGCGATCGTTTCACTATCCATCAGGGTTGACGAGGGTCGAAACCCGGGTGCTCAACGCAGGCTCGCCCAGCGTGCCGCGCACCACATCGACGGAACCGTCCGCGCCGACGAACGCAAACGCCGGCTGTGCCGTCACACCGAAGCGCTGCCATACCGCGCCGTCGACATCGGCGATGTTGGTGAAGAAGCCGACATCGTATTTGTCGACGAACTCCTGCATCGCCGGCTCCTGATCCAGCGCCGCCACGCCGACGAACGTTGCGTCGGGATTGGCCCGTGCGACTTTGGCGACGTCGGGAGCCTCCCGCTGACAGGTTGGGCACCATGGCGCCCAGAACCAGAACACCGCGGGCTTCCCGGCCAGGGACTGTCCGGAGAATTCCGGCCCACCTACCGTCTTGGCGGTGAAGTCCAGTTCCGCCGGGACTGCCGGGACTGCCGGGGCGCTTGACGACGCCGCCCGTTCAGCGGGGGGCACGCTCGACGTTGCCGAGGCGGCGTCGCCGCCGGTCCCGCCACACCCGGCAATCAATCCGACTGTGCCCAGCAGCGTCAGCGCATACCTGATTCTCACTCGCAGAACCTTTCATTCCTCGGGGGTGGATGCGGCAACCCAAGCAGCATCTACGCAACGA
>CAXEZH010000298.1:0-8847 GCA_964000695.1 uncultured Mycolicibacterium sp.
AGGCGTTGGCGATCTCGCGGGCCATCCCTCGAACGGACAGGCAGTAGCCGCGGTCGGGCGTGATCGCCAGATGGAACACGACGTCGTCGAGCCCCAGCACGTCGGCGGCCGCGGTACCCGGTTCGGCGGTGCCGGGCGGCAGCACCAGAATCCCGGAGTGATCGGTGCCGAGGTTGAGTTCGGCAGTCGAGCAGATCATGCCGTCGGAGGTGCGGCCGTAGGTCTTTCGCGCGGCAATATGGAAGTCGCCGGGCAACACCGTTCCGGGCAGGGCCGCGACCACGAGGTCCCCGACCGAGAAGTTGGTTGCCCCGCAGACGATGTCACGTAGCTGCGGCTCCCCCACGTCGACCTTCACCGCCCGGATCGGCTTCTTGAACTCGGTGAGCTCTTCGATCTCGGCGACGCGACCGACAGTCAGAGGTCCGCTGACCGGGCCGACCGGGATGATGTCCTCGACCTCGTGGCCGATGCGGATCAGCGCCTGCTCGAGGTCCTCGGCCGACACGTCCCAGCCGGGGGCGCCGGCTGCCACGACTTCGCGCAGCCAGCTGTAGGGAAGGCGCATCAGGCTCCCACCCCGAACGGTAGCGAGAATCGGACGTCGCCCTCGACCATGTCGCGCATGTCGGGGATGCCGTTGCGGAACTGCAGGGTGCGCTCCAATCCCATGCCGAATGCGAACCCCGAGTACACCTCCGGGTCGATGCCGCACGCGCGCAACACATTCGGGTTGACCATGCCGCAGCCGCCCCACTCGACCCAGCCGGGACCGCCCTTCTTGTTCGGGAACCAGATGTCGACCTCGGCCGACGGCTCGGTGAACGGGAAGAAGTGCGGGCGGAACCGGGTGCGGCCTTCGGGTCCGAACTCGGAGCGCGCGAACGCGTCGAGGGTGCCCCGGAGATGGGCCATCGTGAGATTCTTGTCCACTGCCAGCCCCTCAACCTGATGGAACACCGGGGTGTGAGTGGCGTCGAGCTCGTCGGTGCGGAACGTGCGGCCGATCGAGACGATGTAGACCGGCAGGTCACGCTCGAGCAGGGCACGGATCTGGACCGGCGAGGTGTGAGTGCGCAGCACCTGCCGCGACCCCTCGGGGGCGACGTGGAAGGTGTCCTGCTCGCTGCGGGCCGGATGGTCCGGCGGGAAGTTCAGCGCGTCGAAGTTGAACTGTTCGGTCTCGACCTCGGGCCCTTCGGCCAGCTCCCAGCCCATCGCCACGAAAGTGTCGGCGACGTGTTCGGCGAGGATCGTGATGGGGTGCCGCGCGCCGACCGGTTGGCGGGTCGACGGAAGCGTGACGTCGATGCGTTCGGCCACCAGCACCGCCGCATCCCGTTCGATGCGCAGCGCCGCGAGCCGTTCGTCATAGGCGGCCTGCGCTGCACCGCGGGCGACGTTGACGCGCTTGCCCGCGTCGGCGCGTTCCGTCTTGGGCAGCGACCCGAGAGCCTGGCGCGCCAGAGCGATCGGCGACCGGTCGCCTAGATGCTCTGTCTTCGCGCGGGACAACTCGTCGAGGGTGCCGGCTTGCTCGAACGCGTGCACGGCGGCACGCACCGCCTCGTCGAGTGCGGTGTCGGATAGGTCCACTGGCTGCTCAGCCACCCGGCGATCATAGGTGATGGGCTCACCGCGCTTCGCATCCATTTGGTCGGGGGCGCCACACCCTCCCGCCGATCCGTCTGCGCCACCGACGTTCAGACTGCGACCTCGGCGGCAAAGTGCGAGTGCGAGCCGCCGTGAGCGCAGCGCCAACGGGAATTCATGGCCGGGGTCGTGAGTGTCCCGTCACGACCCCGTGGCTTCGCCGTCGTCCTCGTCGGCCGGCTTGCGGCTCTTGAGCCGATACATGACGAAGTCGGGCGGGACGCCGTCCTGCTTGGGTGCGAACATCTGGCGCCGGAGCTTGCGTGCGGTCACGCCCAACGTGTCGAACTCCTCCTGCGGGATCCGGTCCAGCGTGGCCGCAGAGACGATGAGCTCGCCGCGGGTGGCGCGTTCCATCACCCGCGCGGCCAGATTGACGTCGACGCCCAGCCAGTCCGAGCCGATGCGCTGCGGGCGTCCGGTGTGGATACCGACCCGCATCCGTGGGGTGAATCCGTCGACGTCGACGGCTCGGATCGCTTCGCGAGCGGCGATCGCCGAGCGGACGGCGGTGGTCGGATCGGAGAACACCGCCATGATGCCGTCGCCCATGCGCTTGACGATGTGGCCACCGGACTCCAGCAGCGGCGGCTCCACCACCTGGGCCGTGCGGCGCAGCAATCGCAGCGTCGCCTCGTCGCCGGCGTTCAGCGACCACGCCGAATAACCGACCAGATCGGTGAACACCAACGTCACCTCGGCGTTGGCCGGCCGGCCCGAAACCCGCTCGGTCAGGGCCTGCCAGACCTGCAGCGCCCCCAGGCTGAGCTCGCGGGATGCGGCTGCGCGTTCCAGCAGGCGGTCGGCGGCCCGGGCGGCCGCTCGCGGTCCGCCCAGACCGGACACCGACAGCGGATCGCCGAACTCGGGATCACCGGGCAGCACGCGGCGGGCACGGCGGATGGCGGAAACAACACCGTCGTGCTGATTGACTCCCCGCAGCCAGCCGAGCGGGCCCGACGAGTGATCGGTTCCCGGCTCACTCGACTCGGCGTCGTCCACGCCGCTCAGCCTAATCGAGCCGAAACGACCGGATAAATTCGCAGGTCACGCGCGTATGCCGCCGGTGTGGAGGGTGTATAACACTGGCCGCGCGGCGCGTGGAATCCGTGGACAACGGTTGTTGTCACGCTTATCGTGAGGCGATGCGATCAACGGCGATGGCAGACCCTTCGACCGCCCCGACCGACAATCCGCTCGGGCCGGACTCGCTGACGTGGAGGTACTTCGGCGACGTCCGCACCGGCATGCTCGGCGTGTGGATCGGCGCGATCCAGAACATGTACCCCCAACTCGGAGCGGGCGTCGAGGACCACTCGGTGCTGCTGCGCGAACCGCTGCAGAGGGTGGCGCGGTCGGTGTATCCGATCATGGGAGTCGTCTACGACGGCGACCGCGCCGCCTCCACGGGCGCGCAGATTCGCAGCTATCACACGACCATCAAGGGCGTCGATGCCGCCGGGCGGCGCTACCACGCGCTGAATCCCGAGACGTTCTACTGGGCGCACGCCACGTTCTTCATGCTGATCCTCAAGACTGCGGAGTACTTCTGTGGCGGGCTGACCGAAGCCGAGAAGCGCCAACTGTTCGACGAGCATGTGCAGTGGTATCGCATGTACGGCATGAGCATGCGGCCGGTGCCGACCTCCTGGGAGGCCTTTCAGGAGTACTGGGCACACAAGTGCGACGACGAACTCGAGATCAACCGCGCGACGCTGGACATCTTCTCCATCCGGATTCCCAAGCCGCGGTTCGTGCTGATGCCGACGCCGGTCTGGGACCAGATGTTCAAGCCGATGGTCGATGCGCAACGCTGGATCGCGGCAGGGGTTTTCGATCCGGCGCTCCGCGAGCGAGCGGGCATGCGCTGGACACCCGGAGACGAGATTCTGCTGCGGTTGTTCGGCAAGCTGGTGGAGTTCGCGTTCGTGGCCGTACCCGATGAGATCCGGTTGCATCCGCGCGCGCTGGCCGCCTACCGCCGCGCGGAGGGCAAGCTGCCGCCGGACGCGCCGCTGGTCGAAGCGCCGGCGTTCATGGCCCCGCCGCGGGATCGTCGAGGTCTGCCGATGCACTACGTGCCGACCCGCAGGTCGCTCCTGGACCGCGTCGGCTCGCTGGTGCATTCGACGTTCTCGCTGGCCGGTGTGCGCCCGGCGCGCGGTCGGGCCGAGGCAGCCTGACAACTCGGCGGCGAGGCCGCGTTGCTCGATTGGCCGCCATGGGATTGCCGGCCCGCGGAACCGTCAGTCGTGGCGGGAGGCGCGCGCGCTCTGGTACAGGCATATTGCCGCCGCGGAGCCGATGTTGAGGCTTTCGGCGTTGCCCGCCATCGGGATTCGCACCCGGGCTGTGGCGAGCTCCACGACATCCGCCGGCAAGCCGTGGGCCTCCGGCCCGAACAACCATGCGGTCGGTCGGGCCAGGTCGACGTCGTCGAGGCTGACCGAACCGTCCAGCACGGTGGCCAACACCTGTAATCCGGCGTCGCGCAGGCCGGCGACCACGGCGTCCGTGTCAGGTTCGGCGATGACGGGGATGGAGAAGATGCTGCCGGCCGAGGCGCGCAGGCACTTGCCGTTGTACGGATCCACGCTGGGGCCGGCGAGCACCACCGCGTCGGCGCCCATGGCGTCGGCGACGCGGATGATGGTCCCGGCGTTGCCGGGCTCGGAGACGCCGACAGGCACCGCAACCAACGTGGGCGCTTCGGCGAGCACCTGCTCCAGGCCCGCGTCCGGAATCGCGCACACGGCCACCAGGCCCACCGGAGTCACCGTGTCCGACAAGGCTTTTGCCGCGCGTTCGGTGACGAGCTGGGTCGGGGTGCCGGCGAGCAGGTCGGCGAACCGCGCTGCTGCGTCCTCGGTGGCGAACACGTCGGAAACGAGTCCGCGCCGCAGCGCCGCCTCGACGAGGTTGGGTCCCTCGGCGAGGAAGCGTGCGGCGCGGCGGCGCCCGGTGTGGCGGTGCAGTTTGACTGCTGCCACCACCCGGGCAGAACGCTCGGTGAGGGTCAGGCAGCCTCGCCCGACGGGGCGTTCACGTCGGCAGGCAGTGCACCCTTGGCCACCTCGACCAGCGCGGTGAAGGCAGCCGGGTCGCTGACGGCCAGCTCGGCGAGGTTCTTGCGGTCGACCTCCACGCCGGCGGCCTTGAGGCCCTGCATCAGCCGGTTGTAGGTCATGTCGTTGGACCTGGCCGCGGCGTTGATGCGCGAGATCCACAGCTTGCGGAACTCACCCTTGCGGGCGCGGCGGTCCCGGTAGGCGTAGGTCAACGAATGCAGCTGCTGTTCCTTGGCTTTGCGGTACAGCCGCGAGCGCTGGCCTCGGTAGCCCTTCGATGCCTTGAGTACGGTACGCCGCTTCTTCTGCGCGTTGACCGCGCGCTTCACGCGTGCCATGGGAGTTTCCTATCGTCGTTCAGTCAGGGGTCGGGGTCCGGCCGGGACGGTCGGACCACCGGTCTAGCGGGTGGAGCGCTCAGCCGTTGAGCATCTTCTTGATGCGCTTGGTGTCGTTGCCCGACACCTCGGTGCGACCTTCGAGCCGGCGGGTGCGGGTCGACGGCTTGTGCTCGAGCAGGTGGCGATGGTTCGCCTTCTGGCGCACGATCTTTCCGGTTCCGGTGCGGCGGAACCGCTTCGACGCGCCGCTGTGGGTCTTCGCCTTCGGCATGTTTCCTCAGTTCTGTGGGGTATCGGTGGGTGCTTCCTGGGCGGGCTGCGCCTTGCGCTGCGCCGCTGGAGCGTCTGCATCATGCGCCGCCTTGGCGCGAGTCTTCGCGCCGCGGTGCGGGGCCAGCACCATCGTCATGTTGCGGCCGTCCTGCTTGGCGGACGTCTCGACGAAGCCGTAGTCGGCAACGTCGGCGCCCAGGCGTTGCAGGAGCCGGAACCCGAGCTCGGGCCGCGACTGCTCGCGGCCGCGGAACATGATGGTCACCTTGACCTTCGACCCGGCTTCCAGGAAGCGGACGACGTGACCCTTCTTGGTCTCGTAGTCGTGGTCGTCGATCTTGGGACGCAGCTTCTGTTCCTTGACGACGGTCTGCTGCTGGTTCTTGCGAGACTCGCGCGCCTTCTGGGCCGTCTCGTATTTGTACTTGCCGTAGTCCATGATCTTGCAGACCGGCGGCCTGGCATTGGGAGCTACTTCGACGAGATCGAGATCGGCATCCGCGGCAACGCGGAGAGCATCTTCGATGCGCACAATGCCTACCTGTTCACCGCCCGGTCCGATCAGGCGGACTTCAGGTACGCGGATGCGCTCGTTGACGCGGGTCTCAGTGCTGATGGGGCCTCCCTGGATAGATCCTGCTGTCCTCGAGGAGCCCACACACATCCGGCGCCCTGTCCCTACAGAACAGAAAAGCCCTGCTCAGAGCAGGGCCCGACACCGACCAGGACAGACATCTGGGATGTCTGTGACCGGACCGCCACACCTTCGACGTATCGTCGGTGAACGGTGGGAGCGGGACTCCACTTTGCTGTCCCGGACGTTGCCGGGACGGTCGCGCATGCCAGTCTAGCAGGCATGACCGAGGTTCCCGAACCATCCTCCCTGGCAGCCGAGCCGTCCGTCCGCGAGCTCGCCGACGTCCCCGCCGTCGAGGTCATCACCCGCGCGGCGGTGATGTTGATGAGCGCGGCCGCCGAGAAGCTCGGGCTGTCGGCCGACGACCCAGACGACAGCCCCCATCGCGACCTGGACGAGGCCCGCCGCCTCATCACCGGACTGGCCGGTCTGGTCACCGCGTCCGCCGAGTATCTGGGACCGCACGCCGGACCGGTGCGCGACGGATTGAAGTCCCTGCAGCTGGCGTTCCGTGAGGCCAGCGCGGCACCCGAGGAGCCCGGCAAGGGGCCGGGAGAGAAGTACACCGGGCCGGTCTGGTAGCGCCACTCGCCGAAGCCCGACCTCTGCCCGGGCGGGCTGGTGAGCGCATATCCTCCCGGCCTATGACCGTCACGAGTCCCATCCGGGCCGCTGCCCGCTCGCGCTTCCGCTGGGTGCCGACGGCCGCCGGCTGGACCGTCGGCGTCATCGCCACGTTGTCGCTGCTGGCCAGCATCTCACCGCTGGTCCGCTCGGTCATCAAGGTGCCTCGCGAGTTCGTCAACGACTACATCTTCAACTTCCCCGACACCAGCTTCGCGTGGGCGTTCGTGCTGGCGGTGTTGGCCGGGGCGCTCGCCGCGCGCAAGCGCATCGCCTGGTGGACGCTCGCGGGCTACATGGTCGCCGCAGCCGGGTGGAACATCGCCGACCTGCTCTCCGGCGACGAGTCCCGACTGGCGCAGATCGGCGAGATGATCGGGTTGGTCTTCCACATCGCGGCCATCGTGTTCCTGCTCCTCGCGCGCGGGCAGTTCTGGGCCAAGGCGCGTCGGGGTGCGCTGGCGAAAGCGGCCGGGGTCCTGGTGGCCGGAATGGGGATCGGCACGCTGATCGGCTGGGGCTTGCTGGAGCTGTTCCCGGGCACGCTGGCGCGACCGGACCGGTTTCTGTACGCCCTCAACCGCGTCAGTGCGTTCGCAGGTGCCGATCCCGACTCTTTCAGCGGCGCTCCCCACGGGCTCGTCAACGCGCTGCTCGGCCTGTTCGGCGCGCTGGCGCTGATGGCGGCCGCGGTGGTGCTGTTTCAGTCGCAACGCGCCGACAACGCGCTGACCGGCCAGGACGAGTCGGCGATCCGTGGGCTGCTCGACCTCTACGGCAAGAACGACTCGTTGGGTTACTTCGCCACCCGTCGCGACAAAGCGGTGGTGTTCTCCCCCGACGGCCGCGCCGCCATCACCTACCGCGTCGAGGTCGGCGTGTGTCTGGCCAGCGGAGATCCGGTCGGTGACCCGAAGTCCTGGCCGCAGGCGATCGGGGCCTGGTTCGAGCTGTGCCTGGCCTACGGGTGGGCGCCCGGTGTGATGGGTGCGAGCGCGGCGGGGGCGCAGGCCTTCCGCGGGGCGGGGCTCAACGCGTTGCAGCTCGGCGACGAGGCCATCCTGCACACCGATGAGTTCCGGTTGTCCGGACCGGAGATGCGCGGGGTGCGCCAGGCGGTGACCAGGGCCCGCCGCGCCGGTGTCGCGGTGCGGATGCGGAGGCACCGCGAACTGAGCGCCGACGAGATGACCGAGGTGATCACGCGCGCAGACGCCTGGCGCGACACCGACGACGAGCGGGGCTTCTCCATGGCCCTCGGTCGACTCGGCGACCCCGCCGACGGTGACTGTCTGCTGGTGGAGGCGGTGCGCGAGGACGGGCAGGTGGTCGCGATGTTGTCGCTGGTGCCGTGGGGTGCCAACGGGGTGTCCCTGGATCTGATGCGTCGCTCGCCCCACTCCCCCAACGGCAGCATCGAACTGATGGTCAGCGAACTGTGCCTGAACTCCGAGGACGTCGGGATCAGCCGGGTGTCACTGAATTTCGCGATGTTCCGGTCGGCGTTCGAGCAGGGAACCCAACTCGGTGCGGGTCCCGTCGCACGACTGTGGCGCTGGATCCTGGTGTTCTTCTCGCGCTGGTGGCAGCTCGAGACGCTGTACCGGTCCAACATGAAGTACCAACCGCAGTGGGTCCCGCGCTACGCCTGCTACGAGGATGCGCGGCTGGTGCCGCGAGTCGGGGTGGCCTCGGTGATCGCGGAAGGCTTTCTGGTCCTGCCGTTCTCCAAGCGTCACGTGCAGCCCCACACCGGCCATCACATCGCTGTCCCGGGCACCCTCGTCGCGACCGGACTGCTGCACAGCGACGGTTCCGCACCCGACGTCAGCCTGCCGGGTGGGCCGGACGAGGACGTGAGCCACCGGCTGCCCGAGCAGGTCCGGGTGCGGATGGCCAAGCTCACGGCGCTGCAGGGCGAGGGGGTGGATGCCTATCCGGTGGGCAGTCCGCCCAGCCACACCGTCGCCGCGGCGCTGTCGGCCCAGCAGGGCACCGAGGTGTCGGTCGCGGGCCGGGTGCTGCGCCTGCGCGACTACGGCGGCGTGCTGTTCGCGCAGCTGCGCGACTGGTCGGCCGACGTTCAACTCCTGCTGGACAATTCGGCGCTGCACGCGGGCAGCACGGCTGACTTCACCCGCGCGATCGACCTCGGTGATCTGCTCGAGGTGTCGGGCACCATGGGCCGCAGCCGCAACGGCACGGTATCGGTGCTGGTCAACGGGTGGCGGTTGATCGGCAAGTGCCTGCG
>CAXEZH010000299.1:0-8633 GCA_964000695.1 uncultured Mycolicibacterium sp.
ACGATTCTCACCGCACCGCTGGTCGTCGCCCACTGGATCAACTCGCAGTACTACTTCTCCACCGTCGCACCTGACGTCTTCGGCGCGGGGTCGAAGACCATCCACAACGTGGTCGGCGGGTCCGGTGTCATCGCCGGTCACACCGGTGACCTCAAGCTCGGACTGCCCGCGCAATCGGTCGCTGTCGGCGATCAGCTGGTGCACGAACCGCAACGGCTCCTGGCCGTCATCCAGGCCCCGCTGGAACTGATCGACACCGTGATCGCCCGCAACCCGATCCTTCAGCAACTCTTCGGAAACGGGTGGGTCAGCGCGGCCGCCCGTGCACAGCCCGGCGAACCATGGCAGCGCTGGACCCCGTCGGGCTGGCGACTGTGGCTCGACAACAACTGTCCTGCAAACGATCTGACGGAGGTAACACTGAGATGACATCCACCCTGACGAAAATGACGAAAGTCGAGGTCGTGGTGGCCGGCAAAGACGCCCCGGCGGTGCGTGAACTCATCGGCTCCGTCGGCGCCACCGGCTTCACCAGCCTCTCGGGTGTCTCGGGCCTCGGCCACCACGGCTATCACCAGGGCCGGCTGCTGTTCAACCAGCAGGCCACCCTCGAACTCATCATCACCGTCGTGCCCCAGGAGAGGGCCGACGCACTCCTGGCCGGGCTACGGCCGCTGCTCGACGCATCGTCCGGGGTGATGTTCGTGACCGAAACCTATGTCAGTCGCCCCGAATACTTCAGCTGACCCGAGATGAAAGGAACACCGCACATGTCCAATCCGCAAGAAACCTGGAACCGACTCCGCGCCGGAGCCGACGGACTGCACGCTCCGAATGACACCGACATGGATCGACCCGTCGCCGCGGTGTTGCGCTGCGCGGACGCCAAGATGGCCGGGGCCGGCGTATTCGGCCAGCCTGCAGGGTCACTGGTCGACCTGAGTTCGTGGGGCCTGGCCGTGGACACCAGTGTGTTGGCCGGGGTCGACTTCGCCGTCGAAACCGCGGAGGTGCCGCTGATCGTCGTGCTCGGACACGACGACTGCGCCGCGATTCGCGCTGCGGTCAACGCGTGGAATCACGCCGAGCTGCCCGACGGTGCGATGCGTGCCGCGGTCGAGGGAGTGCTGATGTCGCTGGTGGGTCGCGGCGCATCCGTGGAATCCCATGCGCATGTCGCGGCCGCGCATGCGGTCGAAACCGGTCTGTCGCTGCTCAAGCGTTCTCCCGCGCTGACGCATCGGGTGGACAACGGCACGTGCGGAATCGTCTGCGCCACTTACGACGGGGCGGTTCTCCGGGTGCACGCGACCATGGGGGACGTCAGGGACGAAAGTGATGCGCTCGTGGAATGCGTGTGAGGAGGCCGGCGGCCGGAACCTGTCAGCCCATGCCGGTCGACGAACGTCGCCGACGGGAGATCGCGTCCACACTGGCGGCCAGCAGCAGCACACCGCCGGTGACCAGGAAGTTGATGTAGGACGACTGGTTGAGCAGGCCCAGCCCGTTGGCGATGGTGGCCACGACCACGCCGCCGATCACGGCGTCGATGGCCCGGCCCCTGCCGCCGAACAGGCTGGTGCCGCCGATGACCGCGGCGCCGACGGCATAGAGCAGCGTGTTGCCCGCCCCCGAGGACGCCGACACCTTGCCCGCATAGGACGCGGCGATGATTCCGCTCAGCGCCGCCAGCGATGAACAGACCACGAACACCGAAACCCGGATCCGGTCAACCGAGATCCCCGCCCGGCGGGCCGCCTCGGCATTGCCACCGACGGCATAGATGTGGCGTCCGTAGGAAGTCCGGGTGAGCACCACGGTGGCGACGATGAGGAGGACCAGAACCAGCGGCAGCACGTAGGGAATGCCACGGATCTCCACGCTCGGGTTGACGCTGCGGTTGACACTGAGCACAACTGTCACGCCGAAAACGACTGCCGCTACGGCTGACACGCGCGCCAGGATCACCCCGCCCGGCGGGTGCGAAAGCCGCAGCGCCTTCTTGCGCCGAAGCTGGAAGGCTTCCACACCGGCGTAACCCAACACCACTGCCAGCGCGAGCGCCCATCCGACAGGCACGGACAGGTTCTCGATGGTCAGACCCCGGATCACCGGATCGTCCACTCGGACAGAGCCGCCCTCGCCGATCAGCTTGAGCGTAACCCCCTGCAGTCCGAGGAAGAACGCCAACGTCACGACGAACGAGGGAATTCCGAGGCTGGCCCTCAGTACGCCGATCGCCAGCCCGATCAATGCGCCGCACGCCGTACCGACCAGGATCGCGGCCCACCACGGCCAGCTCCAGTTCACCACGGTCAACGCCATGGCACAGGCGGAGACTCCGCCGGCCACCCCGGCCGACAGGTCGATGTCGCCGAGCAGCAGCACGAACACCAGACCCATGGCCAGCACACAGATGGCTCCGGCCTGGGTGATCAGGTTGGCCAGGTTCAGCGCGGACAGGAAACGGTCGTTGGCGAGTCCGAAGACGACGAAGAGCACGACAAGGCCGAGAATCGCAGGCAGCGAACCCATGTCACCGCCACGCACCCGTCGCCAGTACCCGACCATCGCGCTACGGAGTGTCTGTTGTTCGCCAATGTCGCCGGCGAAGTCCGCGTCGGCGAGGCCGACAGCAGGTCGAGAGCGGAAAGTTGTCATCACGGGTTCCTCAGGTGTCTTGTCACGGTTGTGCACGGTGCCGGCGCTCACACCGATTCGGTCAGCGTCGCCAACCCGAGGTCACCCGACCGGCCGGCGGTGATCAGTTCCACGACCTGAGCGTGACTCACCTCGGAAGCCGCGACGTCGGCGGCGACCCGTCCGAGGTAGAGCGCACATATCCGGTCGGCCACGGCAAAGACATCGGACATGTTGTGCGAGATCAGAACCACTCCCAGTCCTTGACCGGCCAGTCGGCGGACCAGATCGATCACCTGGCGGGTCTGCGCCACCCCCAGCGCCGCGGTGGGTTCGTCGAGCAGAACAACCTTGGAGTTCCACAGCACGGACTTGGCGATCGCCACGGTCTGGCGTTGCCCGCCAGACAGGCTCGACACCGTCTGGCGGACCGACTTGACGGTGCGAACCGACAGCGACGCCAGCGCATCCCGGGCCATTGTCTCCATGCGGGCCTCGTCGAGCAGACCTCTGCTCGTGAGTTCTCGGCCGAGGAACATGTTCTCCACGATGTCGAGGTTGTCGCAGAGTGCCAGGTCCTGGTAGACGACCTCGACGCCCAGCGCCGAGACGTCGTTGGGGCTGCGGACGGTCACCGGACGCCCCTCGAACAGGAAGGCGCCGCTGTCGATGTGATAGATGCCGGCGATCGTCTTGACGAGGGTCGACTTGCCTGCCCCATTGTCGCCGACCAGGGCGGTCACCTGTCCGGGATACACCTGGAAGTCGACGTCATGCAGCACGTGGACGACACCGAAACTCTTGTTCACTCCGCGTAGTTCGAGGATCGGCTGCGTGTCGGCGGTCATCGGCGATCAGGCTCCTGCTTCGGTGCACAGCGACGCGAACTGGCCCGAACACACCTCATCTTTGGACTGCCCGCCGTCGTCGAACACCACGTTGAGGTTGTCCTTGGTGATGGATTTCGGGGTCAGCAGCACCGAGGGGACGTCACGGCCGCCGGTGTCGTCACGTGAGGTGCTCGTCGTGTTCGGCTGCTCACCGTTGGCCAGCGCGATGGCCACGTCGGCGAGTGCATTGGCTTCCTCGGTCGCGGACTTGTAGACAGTCATGCACTGCGATCCGGCCAGGATGTTCTGCAGTCCCTCGACCGTCGCGTCCTGGCCGGTGACGGGTACCTGGCCGGCGCGCTTGTTCTTCTCGAGAATCGAGATGACCGAACCGGCGAGACCGTCGTTGGCGGCGTACACCCCGTCGACGCGACCGTCGGCCGCGGTGTAGAGCTGCTCGAAGATCGTCACCGCTTTGTCGTTGTCCCAGTCCGGCACCGACTGCTCACCGACGATGGTGACGGTGGGAGTCGCGTCGATCACCGAGTGCGCGCCGTCGCTGAACAACGTGGCGTTGTTGTCGGTCGGAGAACCGTTGAGGAACACCACGTTCGCCGGCCGGCCGCCGAGGCAGTCCACCAGACCCTGGCCCTGCAACTCCCCGACCTTCGTGTTGTCGAACGACACGTAGACATCGGCGGAGCCACCCAACGTCAGGCGGTCGTAGTCGATGGTCTTCACGCCCTGGGTTGCGGCCTTCTGCTGGATCGATGCCCCACTGTCGGAATCGAGGTTGACGATGGCCAGGACGGTCACCCCATCGGCGATCATCCCGTCGGCGATGGTGGCCATCGTGTCCGCCGAACCCTCGGCATTCTGGATCGTGTAATCCACCCCGGCGTCCTGGAACGCCGCCTCCAGGGCGGGACGGTCCTTGCTCTCCCAGCGCACCGACGATTTGGTGTCGGGGAGAATGACCCCGACCTTGCCGGCGCCGCTGTCCGAGGAGTCCGAGCCCGAACTGCATGCGGTCAGAGCCAGCCCCACCCCGATGATCACGCCAACTGAAAGTATGCGAAGTCTTCTCACGAGTTCCCTCCCGGTCGATGAATTGGTTGGTGGTCGATATCGGTCCGCATGACCCGTCACCTGGCTCCCATCAGGTGCTCGAGAGCCAACTGTTGGAGTGCGACGAATCCGCAACCCTTTCCGCCGAAGTAGGCGTCCGCGTCGAACTGTTCGTAGGCGGTGTGGTCAGCGATCAGATCGGCGTATGACTCGCCTGCGTCGAGGGTGGGCCTGCGCAACTCGTCCACCTTGGCCGCGGCCATCGCGGCAACGACCTCAGGATCGGCGCGGAATGCGGCCGCGCGTTCGCGCAACAGCAGGTACATCCGCATGTTGGCCGCAGCGGACGCCCAAACGCCGTCGGCATCCTCGGTACGGCTCGGCTTGTAGTCGAAGTGTCGAGGCCCGTCGTAGGCAGGCCCACCGCCGGGGGCACCGTGCTCGAGGAGGTCGACCAGCGCGAAGGCATTGGCCAGATCACCATGGCCGAACACCAGGTCCTGGTCGAACTTGATCCCGCGCTGACCGTTGAGGTCGATGTGGAACAGCTTGTCGCTGTAGAGCGCCTGGCTGATCCCGTGCATGAAATTCAGCCCCGCCATCTGCTCGTGCCCAGTCTCCGGATTCACCCCGACCATGTCGGGGTGGGCGAGGGTCTCGATGAAAGCCAGCGCATGTCCCACCGTGGGCAGCAGAATGTCGCCTCGGGGCTCGTTGGGTTTGGGTTCGATGGCGAAGCGGATTCCGATATCTTGATCGATCACGTACTCGCACAACAGATCAAGCGCTTCTCGATACCGCTCCAGCGCTGCTCGAACGTCCTTGGCCGAATCGTATTCGCTTCCTTCACGACCACCCCACATGACAAAGGTGTGCGCCCCGAGTTCTGCGGCCAGGTCGATGTTGCGCAAGACCTTGCGGAGTGCGAACCGACGCACTGCGCGGTCATTGCTGGTGAACCCGCCGTCCTTGAAGACCGGCTGGGTGAACAGGTTCGTCGTCACCATCGGCACGACCAGACCCGTCGCGCTCAATGCCGACGACAGTCGGTCGATCATCCGGCGCCGCTCGGAATCCGAGCTTCCGAAAGCAAAGAGGTCGTCGTCGTGCAGTGTGACACCGTACGCACCGAGACCCGCGAGCCGTTCCACGGCCTCGGTCACGTCCAGCGCAGGCCGCGTCGCGACGCCGAAAGGATCATTGCCTTGCCAACCGATCGTCCACAGACCGAAGGAGAACTTGTCGGACCGGCGCGGGATGAGGGAGTCCGACGCAGCGCGGGATTCCAGGATGGTCATCGCGGAAGCTCCTCCGAGATCATGAGCTGTCGGTGAAGGCAACGCTGCCCAGAACCGGTTGGTTTTGTTCTCCGTCCGAACATAAGATGTGGCCTGCAACACTGTCAAGGCCGAAAGCAAGGGGTGGTTGTGGCGTTGAAGCCGACCGGAAATGGCAGCACGGCCCGCGCCGGGACCAACACCGATGACGTCCGCCGGCGCAATTTGTCGACTGTGTTGACGCTGGTCCACCGGCATCGCGCCCTGACTCGCGCCGAGCTCACTCGGCACACCGGGCTGTCCCGGTCGACCACCAAGGACCTCGTCGAACAATTGGTCGCGCGGGGACTCGTCGACGAATCGCCTGCCGCGTCACCGTCGCAGGTGGGCAGGCCGAGTCCGGTCGTGCGCCCGGGACACAAGGTGCTGGCCGCGGCAGTGACACCGGAAGTCGACGCGGTCACCGTCGGCCTGGTGGGCATGGGCGGCGCAGTCCTGCGAGTGCTGCGCTGTGCCACTGACCGGGTGCCCACGCCCGAGGACACGGTGGCAATCGTCGTGGACACGCTTGCCGAGATCCGCCGCACGTTGAGCGACGCGCAGTCCATCACCGCCGTGGGGGTCGCGGTCCCTGGTCTGGTACACAGCCGGCAGTCGGCCGTTCAACTCGCACCCAATCTCGATTGGCATGACGCCGATATCGGTCCGATGCTCAGCGCCGCAACCGAATTGCCTGTGTACGCGGCCAACGATGCCAACGCCGGGGCGATCGCCGAGCATCTGTTCGGCAACCATCACAGCACCGAGCACCTCATCTATGTCAACGGCGGCCCGAGCGGCATCGGCGCCGGCTTCGTGGTGGCCGGCGGCCTGCTCGAAGGACTGGCCGGTTATGCCGGCGAATTGGGCCACACGTTTGTGGGGGGCACCGGCGCGTGCCACTGCGGCAGCATCGGCTGCTTGGAGACCGAGGTGACCCAGGCGCCGCTCGCACGCCTGTTGTCCGAATTGGACAGCGAGTCAGGCGGACCCACCGAACAGAGTTCAGCAGAGCCGGACCGCGACGAGCGGGAGGTACTCAGCAAGCAGACTCGGGCCTTGGCGATCGCCCTGGGCAATGCCATCAACATGCTCAACCCCGGTCTTATCGTGCTGGGTGGCTTCCTGCGGGTCTTCCCCCGGTACGCCGCAGAGGCCCTGCGCGCAGAGCTGGCCCGCCACAGCATGACCGCCCCGCGACAGCTGGTGCGTATTGTTCCCGCCACCCTGGGGGCAGACACCCTGATGATCGGCGCCGCCGAACTGGCGTTTGCTCCCGTGCTCGCCGACCCCGGAAGGAACTGACGATGCCCCTTGTCGCCGGTATAGATTCGTCCACACAGTCATGCAAAGTATTGGTGTGCGATGCGGACAGCGGGGAGATCCTGCGCTCGGCGTCCGCCCCGCATCCCGATGGCACCGAGGTTCATCCTGACCGTTGGTGGGATGCGCTGGAGCAGGCCGTCAGCGCGGCCGGTGGCATCGCCGATGTGGCGGCAGTGTCGGTCGGCGCCCAACAGCACGGCATGGTCTGCCTGGACTCGCGTGGTCGCGTCGTTCGAGATGCATTGCTGTGGAACGACACCCGGTCTGCTCACGCGGCCGCGGAATTGACCGACGAACTCGGAGGCCCGCAGGCATGGGCGCGTCGCACCGGGGTGGTGCCGGTCGCGGCTGTCACAGCGACGAAGCTGCGCTGGTTGGCCGACCATGAACCACAGCACGCCGACGCGACCGCGGCGGTGTGCCTGCCGCACGACTGGCTGACCTGGCGGCTGAGTGGCTCCTCGGATATCGCCGAGCTGCGCACCGATCGCAGCGACGCGAGCGGAACCGGGTACTTCTCCGCGGAGAGCAACACCGTCCAGACCGACCTGTTGGAACTGGCCTTCCGCGGGCGGCGTCCCGTGGTTCCGCAGGTCCTCGGCCCCCGGGAATCAGCCGGCACCGCTGCCCAGGGGGCGCAGCTGGGTGCCGGCGCGGGCGACAACGCTGCTGCCGCTTTGGGATTGGGAGCAGTTCCCGGTGACTGCATCGTTTCCCTGGGCACTTCCGGGGTGGTGAGCGCGGTGGCCACGACCGCTCCACACGACGCCGACGGCCTCGTCGCGGGTTTTGCTGATGCGACGGGACGTCAGTTGCCCCTGGTGTGCACTCTCAACGGCGCCCCGGTACTGGCCGCCGTGGCGGCGATGCTGCGGGTGGACTTCACCGAGTTCGACCGCCTCGCGCTGTCCGCGCCGCCGGGCGCCGACGGGTTGGTGTTGATTCCCTATTTCGACGGGGAGCGTTCACCCAACCTGCCAGACGCTTCAGGCGCGCTGCACGGCGTCACCTCCCGGAATATGACGTCGGCGAACATCGCCCGTGCCGCTGTGGAGGGCCTGCTCAGTTCGATGGCGTTCTGCGTCGACACCATCGGCGGTCAAGGAGTCGACGTCGAACGAATCATGTTGGTCGGAGGGGGCGCCCGATCCGACGCCGTTCGGCAGATTGCGCCCGCCGTGCTGGGGCTCGACGTTCACGTGCCGCGGCCAACCGAGTACGTCGCACTCGGAGCGGCTCGTCAGGCGGCCTGGGTTCTCGGCGGTCAGTCCTCCCCTCCGTCGTGGTCGGTGGGCAGCCCAGCCGTGTACACGGCCGACGCAACGCCGCACGTACGGGAGCGCTACGACTCCGCACAGAAGCTGACGTTGAGGTGATGTGTCGGCGCCGGGGTGTAGCGTCGGTTTCGTGTTCGAAAGTGTGTTCGATGTCGATGCGGGGGCGTCGGAGGCCG
>CAXEZH010000300.1:0-10667 GCA_964000695.1 uncultured Mycolicibacterium sp.
CCTGCGGACCCGACAACCGTGCCGTGAGCCCCGAGGGCTGGAGCACCCGGATGAACGAACGCGGCGAAGTCGAATGGATCCCCCCACCAGCGTTGGACACCGGCCAAACCCGCATCAACACCTACCACCGCCCCGAACGACTCCTGAGACCCCCCGACCAGGAGCCGACCTGCAGCCCGGACGCCGGCCTGCAGAGCGACGGCGGGGCCGCCGAATCCACCCCGAGCGGTTACCACGACCGGCCCGGCGAAACCCCATGCGGCGACAACCACCCGATCAACGACGAACCGATCAGCTATGAACTGATCGACGACGCGCCGATCGACTACGAGCTGGTCGGTGACGAACCGAACAACGACAAGCCGATCGGCGACAAGCCGAACGACGGCAAGCCCATGGACGACGGGCCGAGGGGCGACGGGCTAGTCGACGACGAGCCGATCGACCACAAGCAGATCGACGGCAAGCCCATCGACGACGGGCTGAGGGACGATGCGCCGATCGACTATGAGTTGACCGAACCATCGCCCAACGACAACCCCGGCCAAACCGAAGAACCCGACGAACCCTGCGAGGCAGGCGAACCCGGTGATCCTGACAAACCCGACAAATCCCGCGGCCCCGACCAACCCGGCGGACCCGCACCCCCAGACGGCCAAGCCGCCTGAGCGCCGTACTGCTCAACGCCCAACAGCCCCAAAGCCGCACGGCCGATTGACCACGCGGTTGCACGGCCGATCAACCACGCGGGCCGCCGTCAAGAGCCAGCGGGGCCGGTTCGGTTGACGGCTTCGGCGGGCGGATAAGCCACGATCGAACGCCAGAAGTCCTCGCCGACATCGATATTCGAACGCATTGCCAACGCGAGCCCGGCGGCCATGGCGACGCCGAGCAGGGCCAGCCACACCGCTGCCAGGCCGATCGCGACCCAGAGCGCGGTGGTCAGCGCCGGCCAGGGAGAGGCCAGCGTCAACACCGGCGCGAAGAAGAACCCCAATCCGATGTACCAGGCCGAACCGGCGCGGTCGCAGATCAGGACGAACCGCAGCCACGGGGAGACCGCACTCAGTGGTTCGGTGTTAGGTAGCGGCTCACCCATCGGATCGCTCCTCTCCTCGGCTACCTCTAGCCTGCGGGCGGGAGGTAGGCGCCGCAATTACGTCTCAGGTAGTGGTCACTGCTCGCCGCCCGGGTCACACTGAGCCGGTGAACAGCGCGACCACGGCGGCGACATTCGGTGACTTGCTGCGCGGCTGGCGGCACCACCGTCGACTCAGCCAGTTGGCGCTCGCCACCGCCGCGGATGTCTCCGCGCGCCACGTGAGCTTTCTGGAGACGGGTCGCTCCGCTCCGAGCCGGGCGATGGTGCTGCGCCTAGCCCACGTCCTGGATGTCCCGAAGCACGAGCAGAATCGCTTGCTGGTCGCGGCCGGGCTGGCGCCGGCCTATTCTCAGCGGCCCTTCGACGCCCCAGAGATGTCGGTCGTGCGGGCCGGGGTGACCCGCGTTCTCGCCGCCTATGACCCGTTCCCCTGCCTGGCTGTAGACGGAGGATGGAACATTTTGGCGGCCAATCCGGGCACCGCGGTGCTGCTGGAGGGCGTCGCCGCACACTTGCTGCGCCAGCCGAATGCCCTACGCATCGCTTTGCATCCAGACGGCCTGGCGCCACGCATCGCAAATCTCGCGCAGTGGCGCGGACATCTCCTTGATCGGTTACGGCGAGAGGCCCAAGAGAGCGGTGGTGCTGATGCGCTGCTGGCCGAGATGGAGGCTTACCCGGGCGGCTCAGCCCCGACTGAGCTCGGTGGAGTGGCGGTGCCTCTCGAACTGGACACCTTCGAGGGCGGCCGGTTGACGTTCCTGAGTGTGGTCACCACCTTCGGCACGGCGTTGGATCTGACTGCGGCTGAACTGAGTATCGAGGCGTTCCTGCCCGCCGACGACGCCACCGCAGCGGCGCTGCGCTGAGTCCGGTATTGCTCGCCTGGTCGTGGCGACGGAGCGCCGATGCCCCGGCGGCCGATGGTGGACTGAGGAGTCTGGTGATGGACAGGCCGTGACGGTCTGAGCCCCCGGTGAACTGGGCCTCGAAGTGTCGAAGCGCGTGCTGGCCGGTCGAGGGGGGTCGAGCGCGTGGTTGCTGGCCGGCCGAAAGCGTCGAGCGCGCGTTTCTGACCGGCCGAGAGGGTCGAGCGCATAGAGTCTGTCGCCATGAGGATCCGAGAGGTCGCAGGCGTCGCGGGTGCCGGGATCGCCGTGCTGGGGATCGCCGCGTGTTCGGCGCCCGAGCCGGCGCTGGGCGGCACCACCGCATCGGTCAGCATCGACGGCAATGACTCCGGCGTCCGCGCCGTGCGCTGCCACCAGACCGGTCCCACCTGGTACATCGAGACCCCCGAACAGGACAGCGGTTTCACCGCTGTCCTGCAGACCGGCAGCGACATCTCGGCGTCCTCGGTGAACTTCCGTGACGTCGAAGGATTCACCGGGTCCTTCTGGAACGACAACATCGGTGACGCGCGCGTGAGTGGCCGCGACGGACGCTATGTCATCACGGGCACCGCGGCCGGTTCGTTTGCCGACGAACCGGGCAACGCCGTCTCCGCGAACTTCCGGATCGAAGCGGCCTGCTGAGGGTTACGCCTGGACGACGATCGGGTCGCCGACCCGAACTGTGTCGAAGTACCAGGCGGCGTTGTCCGGGCTGAGGTTGATGCAGCCGTGACTGACGTTGGCGTATCCCTGCGACCCGACCGACCACGGCGCCGAGTGGACATAAACGCCGCCCCAGGTCACCCGCACCGCATATTCGCCGTCGATGAGATATCCCTCGGGATCGTCGAGCGGAATGCCGATGGTCCGGGAGTCGAACGTGACGTACCGCTCCTTTCCGAGTGCGGTGAAGGAGCCCGTCGGGGTCGGGAATTTCGGTTTGCCCATCGACGCCGGCATCTCGCGTGCCACCTCACCGTCGATGCTCACGGTGAAGGTGTGTGCGTCGATGTCGGCGACGCTGACCACCGAGGCTCCGGTCTCGAAGCTGCTCTTCAGCCCGTTGACCGAGACGGTGATCGGGGTGTGTGCGGGAAAGTACTCGGCCGGGGTGAATTCGACGACCTGGTCGTCGAGCCACGTGAATGATCCCGGCGTCGCGGGCGCACCGACAGGGCGAACCGTGATCGACGATTCGGCGGCTGAGCGGTCGGCCACCGGTTCGGTGAACGTGACCGTGACCGGATGCGCCACCCCGACGGTCTGCCCGGGCTGGGGCGACACACCGGCGACGGGCCCCGGCTGGGTCGAGCCAGCGGACGCCGTGACGACGGGCAGCGCGGTCGACAGGGTGCTCATCAAAGTCAGTGCACCGACCACCGCGGCCAGGTGACGCATGCTCACTCGCCGTCGGAGAGTGTCCTGCGGGTGGGTGCTCAACACGTTGCCATCCTAGTTCGTGGCGCCGACCCGCCGACGAAAACGCAGGTCGGGCGACTGATCGAAAAGTGTCTCGGTGCATTTATCGGATCGGGCACCGTCGACGTTTCACACCGCATCGCGGTGTGACGCGACAGCAGCCCGGTGTACCGCCAGCAACGCGTAACCCAGCGCGAGCACGCAGGCCGCGAGTGCACCGACGTTGACGGCGACCGCGGCGGCTCCGACCGTCGCCGGGTCCAGGAAGAAATACGGTGCCCGCCTGCCCGCGGTGTTGAGCACAAGCAGCGCCAGCGCCAGGTAGGCGCTCGGATAGATGAGCCACACCAGCGGCTGCCACCATGTCACGCGCACGAGCCCGCGACCGACCAGCATCCAGTCGGCCAGCGCAAGTACGGGAACCACGACGTGCAACAGAAAGTTCGCGAGCGTGTACCCCATGCTGTGACCGGTGAGGAAGAGATTCCAGATCAGCCCAGCCGTCACCACATAGAGGACGATCGCGCCGCGCAAGCCGACGCGCCTCTCCGCGCGTGGGTAGACCAGCGTCCACAGGTAGTAGCCCGCCGCCAGCAGATTGACCTGATAGGTGAACGTGATCAGACGCCACCACAGGCCCCAGCGCGACGTTGTCGCCACCACGAGCACCGCCGCCACGACCGAACAGACGATGCCCAGGCGCAGCACGATCCGCATCGTCCTGGGCCCTGGGGGTGAGACGGGTCGGATCACTTCACCGAGAGTATGTGCAGTGGTGGCGGAGCGGCGGCTGGCCGCTGTTGCAGTGGCGCCGGCCTGCGGTACGCGCTATTGCGGTGGCGGCGGGGCGCCAGGTGGCGCGGGAACCGGTGCGGGCGGCGGTGGTACGGCGTCCTCGTTGCCGATCCCGGCCAGCCGGTCGCGGATACGCTGCATGAGGCCGGGCTCCTGCTCGGGCACCGGTGGGGGCACCATCTCCGGCGGCGTGGCGGACGGGACAGGCGCGAGAGGCGGTGCGGCCGGAGGTTGGGCGACGGGCAACTCCGCCGGGGCCGACTCGAGGACGGGTGCCGACTCCAGGACGGGTGCCGCCTCGACACTGGGAGGCGTCTCGCCGATCTGCCCGGCAGCCTCCATGATCGGTGCAGCCTCGGCGATCGGTGCGGAACCGACCGCCTCGCCGGACAACGGCGGGCGCATCTGCGGGGCGGGCGCGGTGACCGGTGGACGCTCCGCCGGCGCGGAACGGGTGAGGGCCGCGGAGGTCTGCGCCGACGGACGGGTCACCTCGGCCGGCGCGGCGTCCGCTGCGGTGAACTGCAGCGCCAGTGCGGCCGACGCCGAGGCGACGAACGCGACCGTCCCAGCGGCGAGCATGGCCGCAGGGGTTACCGGGTGGAGCGAACGGGACCGGCGCGTCGATGTGCCGGCCTCCCCGGGATCGGGTTGGGCCCACATCCCCAGATCGGTCGCCGGTGCGCCGGCGAGGGCAGCGCCTCGGGCCAGAGCCAGGGCCGCCTCGGCGGGCACGAGCACCGGAATCTTCAGTGCCTCCTGCAGGGCGGGCGCCAGCCCGTCGAGGTCCTCCGCCGACCCCACCAGCACGAGCGCGTCCGGCGTGCGGTCAGCCTTGGTGAACACGATGCTCAGCCAGTCGCTCAGGTCGTCTTCGGTGACCGCGCTGTGGTTGACCGCGGTCTGCACTGCGCCGTCCGCGGAATTCACCACCAGCGCGACGAGTTGACCGGGTTCGACCAGGCAGACCGCGGTCGTCGAGTAATGCGCATCCTCGGCGATCTCGCGTGCCAGCGCATCGGTGGCCGCCGGCAGGCGCACCTCGACGATATTCGAAAGACCGGATTCGGCCAGCGTGTCGACCAGCGCGGCTGCATCGGCACGGGCCTCGTCACTCCACGTCACGCTGATCGACTGCACTTGGCGGCCCCGTCCGGCGAGCAGCTGTTCCGCCCGCCGTACCACGGCGACGGCTTCGATCGGAGTCCGCCCCGCGCTCGTCGGTCGAACCTCCCACGTCTCGCGGCCGTCGACCGACCCGTCCAGAATGGCCACACCGACCGCTGACGGCGTCACGGACAGGCCCAGTACTGCGTTCACCACATACTCCTTCACGGCGTCCACAGCGCAGCCTCCCGGCGGGCCGTGCGACGCGATCCCGGTGACCCTACCCGGGGCCGGGGTCGCATTGCACACCTGTCAAACGAGCGCGCTCAGCCGGCCAGAATCTGGCCGAGCATCTCCGGCGCGACGTTCCCGCCGGACAGGATCACCACGGCCGGTCCGGCGGGTGCGGCAACCTTGCGATAACCGGCGAGCGCCACCGCGCCGCTGGGCTCCGCGACGAGGCGGGCCCGGAACGCCAACTCGCGTACCCCGGAACGGATTTCGGCTTCGGAGACGGTGATGATCTCGTCGAGCACGTTCTGCAGGTGCGCGAAGGTCAGTTCCGACGGTTGTGATCGCAGGCCGTCGGCGATCGTCCGGTTCCGGTCGGTGATGGGCCAGTCCACGCGCCGGCCCAGGGCCAGCCCCTCGGCGGTGTCGGCAGCCAGTTCGGGCTCAACCCCGATCACCACGGCCTCCGGGCACAGGGCCTTGATCGCGGTACCGATACCGGAGGCCAGTCCCCCGCCGCTGACGGGCACGAACACCGTGCGCACGTCGGGCAGATCCTCGGCGATCTCGAGCCCGATCGTGCCCTGACCGGCGATGACGCGGGGATGGTCGAACGGCGGGATCATCACCGCACCGGTCTCCGCGGCCACCTGCTCGGCGACGACCTCTCGTTGTCCGGCGGCACACAGCACGACCCGGGCGCCGTGCCGCCGCGTCGCGTCGATCTTCACCGCCGGGGTCTCCTCGGGCATCACGATGTGCGCAGGCAACCCGTACACCGCCGCGGCATGGGCCACCGCCTGGGCGTGATTGCCGCTCGAATAGGCGACCACGCCGCTCACCGGGTCGGGACCGGCGATCAGCGCTCCGATCGCATTGAACGCGCCGCGGACTTTGAAGGCGCCGATGGTCTGCAGACTCTCCGGCTTCACCCACAGCGGGCGATCGGGATCGCCCCACGAAGCCTCGAGCAGCGGCGTGCGCACCACGTGGCCCGCCACCTGCCGAGCCGCGGTCCGGATGTCGTCGATCGTGACCAGTTCCACGGTGGCATTCTCGCCTGCGCCCGGGCGCTAGGGTCATCCAGGTGCGCACGTTCTCGCTGCCCGTGGTCCCGCGCTACGCCGAGATCGACCAGCAGGGCGTGGTGTTCAACGGGCACTATCTGACCTGGTTCGATGAGGCGTGCACGGGCTACCTGGACCACATCGGGGTGACGTACCCGCAGCTGATGTCCGCGGGCTATGACTTCCAGGTCGTGCACAGCGAGATCGACTTCGTCGCCTCGGTGCGTTGGCGCGACGAGGTGCGGGTCACCGCGGAGTGCACCCGGGTCGGCACGACGAGTTTCACGATCGGCTTCGACGTGCTGAGCGCGTCGGCCGGATCCGAGGAGCGCGTCGCGGTGCGCGGCCACAACGTCTACGTCCTGGTGTCCACCGAGGACTGGACCAAACGCCCGCTGCCGGCGCACCTGCGCACCGCATTGACCGGTCACGCGGGCGGCTGACCGGTACGGTCAGACGATGGGCCATGATCACGGTCATCGTCGCGAGCTGCCGCCGGGAATGATCGAACAGCTGGAGCTGGCCTACGCCGGGGTGGCGTCATTCGGGCACCGCCCGTTCCTCACCGAGGCCGACCAGTTGGACGCCTGGCGGCCCGACGTGGCCATCGTGGGGGCGCCGTTCGACATCGCCACCACCAACCGGCCCGGGGCGCGCTTCGGCCCGCGCGCGATCCGTGCCACAGCCTATGAACCGGGCACTTACCACATGGACCTCGGTTTGGAGATCTTCGACTGGCTCGAGGTCGTCGACTTCGGTGATGCCTACTGTCCCCACGGGCAGACCGAGGTCTCGCATGCCAACATCCGCGAACGCGTGCACGCGATCGCCTCGCGGGGCATCGTTCCGGTGATCCTCGGCGGCGACCATTCGATCACGTGGCCGGCCGCGACTGCGGTGGCCGATGTCCACGGCTACGGCAACGTGGGCATCGTCCACTTCGACGCCCACGCCGACACCGCCGACGAGATCGAAGGCAACCTGGCGTCACACGGCACGCCGATGCGGCGGCTGATCGAGTCGGGTGCGGTGCCGGGTTCGCACTTCGTACAGGTCGGGCTGCGCGGCTATTGGCCTCCCCAGGACACGTTCGAGTGGATGCTCGAGCAACGCATGACGTGGCACACGATGCAGGAGATTTGGGAGCGCGGCTTCAAGGAGGTCATGCGCGACGCCGTCGCCGAGGCGCTCGCGAAGGCCGACAAGCTGTACGTCTCCGTCGACATCGACGTGCTCGATCCGGCCCACGCGCCGGGTACCGGCACCCCGGAGCCGGGCGGCATCACCAGCGCAGATCTGCTGCGGATGGTGCGGCAACTCTGCCTCGAGCACGACGTCGTCGGAGTCGACGTGGTCGAGGTGGCCCCCGCCTACGACCACGCCGAACTGACGGTCAACGCCGCCCACCGAGTGGTCTTCGAGGCGCTCGCCGGGATGGCGGCCCGCCGCCGCGATGCCGGAGGCGCCGAGCCGGGCCAGCCGGCTCGGTCCTACCAGTAGGGCCCGCTGCCCCACTCTGCGGGCCCAGCCTCACCGGCAGGGTCTGCCGCCCCCTTGGCCTGTCCTGTTGCGGCCCGAGCGCTCGGTGACTCAGCTCTTGGCGAGGGTGAACTGACAGATGTCGGTGTAGCCGTCCCGGAACAGGTCCGCACAGCCGGTCAGATACTTCATGTAGCGGTCGTAGACCTCGCGGGACTGGATCTGCACCGCGTCGTCCTCACGTTTCTGCAGTGCCTCGGCCCAGATGTCGAGTGTCTTGGCGTAATGCTCACGGAGCCGCTGTTCGCGGGTCAGCCGGAAGCCGGCCTTTTCGGCGTGCTCAGCGACGGTGGTCGGCTTGGGCAGGTCACCACCCGGGAAGATCTCGTCCATGATGAACTTCGAGAACCGCACCAAGCTCATCGTCAGCTTCAGGCCGCGGTCTGCGAACTCCTGATCGGTGGGCTTGATGATGGTGTGCAACAGCATGACGCCGTCGTCGGGAAGCACCCGGTGAGCCATCTTGAAGAACTCGTCGTAGCGGTCCCGGCCGAAGTGCTCGAACGCGCCGATGGAGACGATGCGGTCGACGGGCTCATCGAACTGTTCCCAGCCCTGCAGCAAGACCTTCTTCGAACGGGGGCTGCTCGACTCGTCGAAACGTTTCTGGACGTGGGCCTTCTGGTTGCGGCTCAACGTGAGCCCGACGACGTTGACGTCATACTTCTCCACGGCGCGCATGAGGGTGGTGCCCCAACCGCAGCCGATGTCGAGCAGGGTCATGCCCGGCTGCAGTCCCAGCTTTCCGAGCGACAGGTCGATCTTGGCGATCTGGGCCTCTTCGAGCGTCATGTCGTCGCGCTCGAAATATGCGCAGCTGTAGGTCTGCGTGGGATCGAGAAACAGCCGGTAGAAGTCGTCGGACAAGTCGTAGTGCGACTGGACGTCCTCGAAATGGGGTTGCAGCCCCGGGGCGCCGTTCGTTGTATCTGGCAAAGTGCACGCCTTCAGGATTCTGGGATCTGGTGTTGTCCGCCGGCCCCGCCCGGGTTCGAGGGCCGGTCTTGTCGTCATGGCAGTTTACGCACAGTACCCGACAGTCACCTGGACCAGTCAATCTTCCTGACCAGCAGATCAGCAACGTAGGGCGCCGACCGCCTGGGACCCTCGCCGGCCGTGCCGGGCCACGGGCTGCCGCTCGGTGGAGGTCACCGCGAGGTCCGTCCACCCGGTCGACGGCGTGGCGTGGTTCAGCAGTGCTGGAGAACGTTTCGAGACAACCGGCGGGCAGCGGTACAGCCGGGCGCGCGAGTGGGTACCCGGCCGGGCGCGCCTATCGTGGAGGCGCACACCCGTCACTGATCGCTGGAGGGAACGCTGATGACGACACCTGACCGCAGCCAATTCGGTGACGCACCGGAGGCGCCTGAAGCCGATGTGGCCGAGCAGCGCACTCCGGTCGACGACTCCGATCAGGAGTCGTGGCCCGACGCCGAGCGTGTCTCAGCCGACCGGGACTGGCAGGCCAATGAGGCCGATCTGATCGAGCAGTCGATGGACGTGCCGGACGACCCGGACTACGACGCCGACTTCGACCGCTGACGCTGGGACCATCCGCGGCCGGCGGCTTGCCGGGACGAATACTGTGAACGCGATGATCCTTCGCGCGCTGTCCCTCGTCTGCACGGTGCTGTTGACCGTGGTGGGTTGCGCCGGGCCGGTCGAGGAACCGCTGCCCGAAACGTCCTCGCAGGCGAGTCCCGCGCCTGCGGCGACGATGGCCGCCGACGTCACGAACCGACTCGACGCGGCCGTGGAGCGGGTGATGACCGAGGCCGGCGTTCCCGGTGCCATCGTCGGGATCTGGGGTCCAGGCGGGGATTACGTCCGGGCGTTCGGGGTGGCCGACAGGAAGACGCGGGCGCCGATGAAGACGGGTTTCTACAGTCGGATCGGCAGTCTGACCAAGACGTTCACCGTCACCGCGGTATTGCAGCTGGCCGACCAGGGGCGGGTCGACCTGGACGACACGATCGCCGATTACGTGCCCGACGTGCCCAACGGCGCCACCATCACGCTGCGGCAACTCGCCGGCATGCGCAGCGGCCTGGCCAACTATTCGGCCGATCCGGGTTTCCAGCAGGCGTTGTTCGCCGACCCGCAGCGCTCCTTCACTCCCGAGGAACTGCTCGGCTTCGCCTTTTCCCAGCCGGTCGCGTTCGCTCCCGGGCAGGATGTCCAGTACAGCAACACCAACACCGTGCTGTTGGGGCTGGTGGTCGAGCAGGTCGGTGGCCGGCCGCTCGGCGAGTACATCGGCCACCACATCCTCGAACCTCTGGGTATGTCCCAGACCAGCTTTCCCTCCGGCGGCGCCTTCCCCGACCCGCACGCCGAGGGCTATACGACACAAACCTCCGATGGCGGTGAAACCACCGCAACGGAGTGGAATCCGTCGTGGGCGTGGGCGGCCGGGGCGATGATCTCCACGCTCGACGATCTGCGGATCTGGGCGCCGGCCCTCGCGACGGGGAAGCTGCTGACCCGTCAGATGCAGGAACAGCGGCTGCAGAC
>CAXEZH010000301.1:0-62184 GCA_964000695.1 uncultured Mycolicibacterium sp.
GTTCATCACCGGCGCGAGCAGTTCCCTGTGGGGACCGGTCAACGCCAAACCCCGCCCCGATTTCTTCGTCACCGCCGACATGCGCCGACAGTGCCAGCAGGCCATGCCGGACTCACCGGAAAAGCAGATCGAAATGGCCACCGGGTTCAAGGACAACCCACCACCTCACGGCAAGCCCATACCCGGCTGGCCCCTCGCACCGCAATAACTCCCCTCGCGGCAAGCGCTACCATCCACACATGGCCCGGCCTCCGAAGTTCGACCGCGACGAAGCGCTGGGCTGCGCCATGAAAGTGTTCTGGGAGAAAGGGTTCGACGGCACCTCGATCAGCGATCTCACCGCGGCGATGGGCATCTCACCGCCGAGCCTGTACGCGGCCTTCGGCGACAAGCAGTCGTTGTTCGACGCGGCCGTGGATCTCTACGAGCAGGACGCCGTGGTGTCACCGGCCCTGAGGGCAGACACCGCTCGCGAGGTCGTCGAACAGATCTTCAGCCGCGCCGTCGACCTCTACACCCGCCCCTCGCACCCGCGCGGCTGCATGGTGATCGCCGACCCCACCCTGCAAGATCGTCGCCGCAGCGGAAAGGACGCCATCGTCCGGCGCTTGCAACGGGCCAAACGGACGGGCGACCTTCCCGCCGACAGCGAACCCCGAGCTTTGGCCGACTACCTCGACCTGGTCCTGCGGGGGATGTCGAGCAAGGCCCGCGACGGCGCCACCCCGGCCCAACTCCGCGCCGCCGCCGACATCGCCCTCGCCGCGTGGCCCGCCTCGGCGCGCAACCTGGCAGACTGAATTGATGACCGAGCACGACGACGCCGCCGCTTCCCACCGCCCCGACGCGACCGAGGGACTGGCCTCGGTGGCGCCCGGCCTCGAGGAACTGGCGCAGCAGCTCAACGTGAAGTCGGTTCTGGTGATGCGCTCGGAGGCGGATTCGATGGTCGTCGCCGGAACCGGCGGTGAGGCGACGCAGCATTACACCGTCGGCGCGGCAGGCAAGAAGGCCGGCGACGACCAGGACCGCACCCCGTTGTACTGCGAGCGGGTGGTGAACTCCGACGAGGCGTTGTTCGTCCGCGACTCGCGCACCGACGCCATCTTCGCGGGCAACGAGGACGAGACCGAGTTCGGCCTGCACAACTATCTGGGCCTACCGGTGCACGACGCCGACGGCAACGTGGTCGGAACGGTGTGCGCCCTCGACGACACCGCCCGCGACTACTCCGCCGAGGAGCAGCAGAAGCTGGCGCAACTCCGCTCGGACGTCGAAGCCCTCGTGCGGGAGAACCCCGACGCACTGCGCTGACGATCGGATCATCCCGGCTGTGTTGTCACCACCGTGAACAGCTGTGCGACGACGCCGTTTTCGACGAGCGCCACATCGAAACCCGAGACCAGGGGCGTGCCGGATTGGTCGCCGGGCGGGAAGACGTCCCAGGCCAGAAACCCCATGTTCCCTGCCTGATAGGCCGGACCTGACTGCGAGAATCCGAGCCCGGCGAGCTGGCCGTCGAGAAGTTCCTGGGCCTTCTCATGGAGCCGGTCCTGGCCGGTGACGGTCTCCTCGCCGTCGGCCCAGCGGACGTCGGGGGCGTAGTTGCGCCGGATCACCTCCAGCCGCCGCTGCGGATCCCGCTCGTTGAACACCGCGAGCAGGTTTTCTTCCATCAACGCAACGACGCTGTCAGTCAACGCGACTCCTCCGGTCAGGCGTACCCGGGAATTCTATAACGATCGTTCAAGTTAGTGCCACGGGTAGACCCCTCGAAAGGAACCCCGATGACACAGTCTCCCACCTTGCCGCTCAGCGGTCGCCGCGCCCTGGTGACCGGCGGCTCCCGAGGTATCGGCGCGGGCATCGTGCGCCGTCTGGTCGCCGACGGAGCCGACGTCGCCTTCACCTACAGCACGTCGGCGGGTGCGGCCGACAATCTTGTCGCCGAGCTGTCGACCAACGGTGTCAAAGTCGTTGCGCTGCAAGCCGACAGCGCGGACTCAAGCGCGGTTCAAGCGGCCGTCACCGAGACGGTCCATCAGCTCGGCGGCGTCGACATCCTGGTCAACAACGCCGGCATCGCGACCCTCGCTCCGCTGGAATCGCTGTCTCTCGAGGAGTTCGACCGGATGGTGGCGGTCAATGTGCGGGCAGTGTTCGTCGCCATCCAAGCCGCCGTCGGTCACATGACAGACGGTGGACGAATCATCACCATCGGCAGCGTCAACGGCGACAGTGTCCCGGTGGCCGCCGGCCTGTCGGTGTACGCGATGACCAAAGCCGCGGTGGCCGGGTTGACGCGCGGGCTGGCCCGGGAGCTGGGTCCGCGGCGGATCACGATCAACAATCTCGCGGTCGGCCCCGTGGCGACCGACCTGAACCCCGACGAGGGCGCTTTCGCCGACGCGAATCGGGCCCAGACCGCGCTGGGCCGCTACGGCGACACCGCCGACGTCGCCAGCGTCGTCGCCCATCTGAGCCGACCGGAGTCCGGCTGGGTCACCGGGGCCACCTGGGCAGTCGACGGCGGCTACACCGTCTGACCCGGGCGTTGAGACTGCGCCAGCCGCGACGTTGTGCGAGTGGGCACCGCGGTAGGCGCAGTCTCAACGCAACCTGGGCTCGTTTCGCGTTCTGTGCACGGGGTAGCCCGCAGGTTCACCGCGAGCACAACGGAGGACCCATGCGGGCAGCAGTGCTGGAGGCAGTCGGCGAGACGCCCCACGTCAAGGATTTCGAAGAGCCAGGCGGGCAGGACATCGTCACCGTGACACTGGCCGGCTGCAACCCCGTTGACATCGTGCTGGCGTCGAGCGACCTGCTCAAGCCGAGCGTCCCGTTGGTCGTGGGCCAGGAAGGCGTCGGCTTCACCGACGACGGCACCCGCGTCTACTTCAACTCGCCGCCGGTGCCGTTCGGGTCGTGGGCCGAACGCGCAGCCTTCGACCCCGACCGGGCTTTTCCCGTTCCCGATACCGTCGACGACGACCTGGCGGTGGCGCTGGGCATCGCCGGCCTGGCCGCGTGGCTGCCGCTGACCCGCCACGCCGAGCTCTCGGCCGGGCAGTCGGTGCTCGTGCTGGGCGCCACCGGCGTGGTGGGCAGCATCGCGGTTCAGGCCGCCAAGATCCTCGGCGCGGGTCGCGTCGTCGCCGCCGGCCGCAACAAGGACGCCCTGCACAAGACTCGCGACCTCGGCGCCGACGCCCTCGTCGAGCTCGGCGGCGGAGACGACGCCGAGGCGTTGAAGGAGGAGGCCGGCGACGGGTACGACGTCGTCCTCGACATGGTGTACGGCGAGCCGTTCCTGGCCGCGCTGGAATCCTCCGCACCCCAGGCCACCCTCGTCACCGTCGGCGAGGGTGCCGGTGGCGCTCCCGCGGTGCCGTTTCGAAGTCTGATGGGACGCACCCACATCGGGCACAACAACAACGTGATGGGCAACGCGGTCATGCGGCAGGGCTACCAGGAGCTGATCGGGTTGGCCGAGCAGAAGCGCATCACGGTCGAGACGGTCCGGTACGACCTCGAGGACGCCGGGAAGGCGTGGCAGGCGCAGACCGAGAGCCCGCACGTGAAGATCGGGATCGTTCCGCGATGAGCGCTTGCGCCGCGACGAGCCCTCGGGCGAGGAGCCAACCATGAAGAGCCGAGGTCCACGATGAGTACCTATCCCGCCTTCGACACGATGCCCATCGGCGCCAAATGGCGCGCCGGATCGTCCGGCAAGACGCGGTCGAGCACCGATCCCTATCGCGGCGACACCCTCGCCGAGCTCGCGCAGGCCGACGAAACCGATCTCGACGAGGCTTATGACACCGCGGTTGCCGCCCAACGGGATTGGGCTGCCGCTCCTCCGACGGAGCGGGCCACCGTGATGCGTGCCGCCGCCGACATCATGGGCACCCGCAAGGACGAGATCGTCGACTGGCTGATCCGCGAGACCGGCGGCACGATCGCCAAGGCCGAGCTGGAGTGGAGCCTGGTCCGGTCGGTGATGTGGGAGGCGGCGTCGATGCCGCACCATGTCGAGGGCCGCATCATGCCCTCGGACATCCCCGGTAAGGAGAGCCGCGTCTACCGCGAGCCGGTGGGAGTGGTGGCGGTGATCTCGCCGTGGAACTTTCCGTTGCAGCTGTCCAACCGTTCGGTGGCCCCTGCGCTGGCGACCGGCAACGCTGTGGTCCTGAAGCCGGCCGGTGACACCCCGGTGACGGGTGGGCTGCTGCTGGCACGCATCTTCGAAGAGGCCGGTCTGCCCCCGGGAGTGCTGTCGGTGGTCGTCGGCTCCGGCTCGGACATCGGCGACGCGATCGTCGAGCACCCGGTGCCGCGGGTGGTGTCGTTCACCGGGTCGACGCCGGTGGGTAAGGGCATCGCACAGAAGGCCGGGCTGAAGAAGCTGGCGCTGGAGTTGGGCGGCAACGGTCCGCTGGTGGTGCTCGACGACGCCGATCTGGACCTGGCCGTGCAGGCGGCGGTGTTCGGGTCGTTCTTCCATCAGGGCCAGATCTGCATGATCGCGAACCGGCTCATCGTTGACGCGTCGGTGCATGACGAGTTCCTGCGGCGGTTCCTCGATCGGGTGAGTGATTTGCAGGTCGGGGATCCGACGGTGCCGGAAACCCATCTCGGTCCGGTCATCAACTCGTCACAGCTGGAGGGAATCCAGGAAAAGGTGCAGCGCGCCCAGGAGCAGGGTGCCGAGGTGTTGCTCAGCGGCGAGCCGTTTGGGCCGACCGGACTCTGCCTCCCGCCGCAGGTGCTCGCCGGAGGCAACGACGTCGCGACCGCCCGTGAAGAGGTGTTCGGGCCGGTGATGACGGTGATCCGCGCCGACGGCGAGGACGACGCGCTGCGCCTGGCCAACGACACCGAGTACGGGTTGAGTTCGGCGGTGTTCAGCCGCGACGTCGAGCGTGCTGTGCGCTTCGCCCGGCGCGTGCAGGCCGGGATGACGCACGTCAACGACTCCCCGGTCAACGACGACGCCAACACCGCATTCGGCGGTGAAAAGGGTTCGGGTATCGGCCGCTTCGGCGGCCAGTGGGCCGTCGACGAGTTCACCACCGATCACTGGATCTCGGTGCAGCACCAACCGCGGCAGTACGCCATCTGACCCCACCACCCCTGCGTTCAGACTGCGTCCACGGCGGCGAAGTGCGAGTAGCGTCCGCCGCCAACGCAGCCTGAACGCAGGGTGTAGTTCCGCGGGCAAGGTACAAATGACCCATGTCCGAGATCAGCGGGTTGACGTGGGGTCTGACGATCGGTCTGGTCGTCGTGTTGCTGGCGGTGGATCTGATCTTGGCCGCGCTACGGCCGCACAAGGTCGGCTTCAAGGAAGCGACCGCGTGGTCGGTGTTCTACATCGCCGTCGCCATCGCCTTCGGCGTCTGGTTCACCGTCACCTACGGCAGCACCCTGGGCACCGAGTACTTCGCCGGCTACATCGTCGAGAAGAGCCTGTCGGTCGACAACCTTTTCGTGTTCGTCATCATCATCGCGACGTTCGCGGTACCCGAGGAGCACCAGCACAAGGTGCTGACGTTCGGCATCATCCTGGCGCTGATCATGCGGGCGATCTTCATCGCGCTCGGCGCCACGCTGCTGTCGCTGTTCAGCTTCATGTTCCTGCTGTTCGGAATCCTGCTGATCTGGACCGCCATCCAGTTGTTCCGGCACCGCGACGAGGATCCCGACGTCGAGAACAACATCATGGTGCGCGCGACGCGGCGCTTCCTGCCGGTCACCGAGACCTACGACGGCGGCAAGCTCGTCACCCGCGTCGACGGCCGCCGGATGGTGACGCCGATGATGGCGGTGCTGATCTCCATCGGCAGCGTCGACCTGCTGTTCGCGCTGGACTCGATCCCGGCGGTGTTCGGCATCACCCGTGAGCCGTTCATCGTTTTCGCGGCCAACGCGTTCGCGCTGCTGGGCCTGCGGGCGCTGTTCTTCCTCGTCAAGGGCCTGCTGGACCGGCTGGTGTACCTGTCGACCGGGCTGTCGATCATTTTGGCGTTCATCGGCGTCAAGCTGGTGCTGCACTGGGCGCACGTCGACATCAACCCCAACATCCCCGAGGTCGACACCTACGTCAGCCTCGGCGTGATCGTGGTGATCCTGACGGTCGTCACCGTGGCCAGCCTGATCAAGACCCGTCAGGACCCGACCGCCAAGGCGCACCCGGGCTCGCTGCGGGCCAGCCCGCCACGCGACGAAGACCGTCACTGAGCGGCGTCGGCCCCCAGCTCGCGCAGCACGGTGCCGACCACGCGATCGAGGTACGCCGGCGTGGTCTGTTCGCGACGCCCGCAGGTCCGCCAGAAGACCGGTGCAGCGATCAGATCGAGCACGTACTCGCTGTCGACGTCCGGTGACACCTCGCCGCGGGCGATCGCGGCGTCGATGACCGCCTGCCCATAGTTCCTGCGGGCGGAGCCGAGCCGTTCGGTCAGAGCGGCGGCGAGCTCGGGATTGCGCATGGCCTCGGCGATGAGGTCGGGGATGATTCGCGACATCCGCGCGTCGGCCAGCCAGTCGGCGACGCCGTGCACCAGACGGGCTACGTCGTCGGCCAGATCCTCGGTCGGAGCGGTCTCGGCCATCGGCACGCTGATGTTCGTGACGACCTCGAGCACCATCTCCTGCTTCGACGACCAGCGCCGGTACAGCGCCGCCTTGCCTGCTCGCGCGCGCCGGGCCACCCCGTCCATCGTCAGTCTGCCGAAGCCGACCGCGGCGAGCTCGTCGAGCACCGCCTCGACGATGCCGTCGGTCACGCCGGCTCGCAGGGACGCCGTGGTTCGCATACCGGGAATACTAACCGAAACGGAACGGTTCCGTTCCATATGGACGAGAACAGCGCTCACATGAGCACCGACGACCAGCTCCGCACCCACTCCGATCGGGTGGTGGACACCCTGCTCGACAGCCTGCGCCGCAATGACATGCGTGCCTTCGCCGACCAGTGGGCCCCCGACGGGGTGATGGAGTTTCCGTTCGCGCCACCCGGATACCGGGTGCTGAACAGCCGCGACGACGTCTGGGATTACGTCAAGGACTACACCGCCACCATCCGCCTCGACGAGATCACCGAGCACCGGCGGCATCACACCCTCGACCCGACCGTCGTGATCCTCGAGTTCTCCGCCAAAGGTGTTCTGGTGCAGACGAACAGCCCCTACCGGATGGACTACGTCGGGGTCGTCACGATCGGACCCGACGGCATACGGCATTACCGCGACTATTGGAACTCGCTGGCCGTTGCGGCCGCGATGGGCGGAGTGGACGCCCTGATGGCCGGCTTCACCGCGAAGACCGCCGATGACTGAGCCCATCCTGGTCACCGGGGCGACCGGCAACACCGGCGTGACCGTCGTGGCCGGCCTGCGCGACCGCGGTGACGTCGTGCGTGCGGCGACCCGCCATCCCGATCCCGGTGACGCCGGCGCCGTCGCGTTCGACTGGTTTGACCCGAACACCTTCGCCGCGGCCCTGGCCGGCGTGCGCGCGATCTACCTCGTCGCCCCTGCCGGGGTGGCTGATCCGGCACCCGTGGTGCGCCCCTTTCTCGAGCAGGCCGCGTCGGGCGGGGTGCGACGTGTCGTGGCGTTGAGCTCGTCGGCGGTGGCCCGCGGGGAGCCGCTGCTCGGCGAGATCCACACGATGGTCGTCGATCTCTTCAGTGAGCCCACGGTGCTGCGACCGTCATGGTTCATGCAGAACTTCACTCGCGATCACGCACTCGCCGAGGGCATTCGGCGGTCCCGCGAGATCGTCACTGCCACTGGCAACGGCCGTCTCGGCTTCATCGACGCCGCCGACATCGCCGCCGTCGCGGTCGAGGCATTGGTGGCAGACCGGCCGGTGGGCGACGAGCTGGTGCTGACCGGGCCTGAGGCGCTGTCCTACGGGCAGGCCGCGGCCATCGTCTCCGACGTGCTGGGCACGCCCGTCCGGCATGTGGACGTGACGAGGGCCGAATTGGCCGGTCGGCTCACCCGAGCCGGCCTGACGGGCGAGTTCGCCGCCGGGCTGGCGGCGCTGGACGAGCGCATCCGGGCCGGCGATCAGGACCTGGTGACCACGACCGTCCACGACGTCACGGGTCGCCGACCGACGTCCTTGCGAGAATTCCTCACCGTTCACCGCACGCGTTTAGCATGAGCGCCATGACCAGCCGGCACGCCACGTCCCTGATCAACGGTGAGCTCGTCGAGGAGTCGGACCTCGGTTCGATCCGGCGGGTGATCGCCGATCACTTCCCCATCCTGGCGGGGTTGTCGATCAAGCGGATCGTCCTGAATCCCGGCGCCATGCGGACTCCGCACTGGCATGCCAACTGCAACGAACTCACCTACGTCGTCTCGGGTACGTCGTTCGTGTCGGTGCTCGACAGCTACAGCCGCTTCTCCAGTTTCACCGTCTCCGCGGGAGACATGTTCCACATCGACTCGGGGTCACTGCACCACATCGAGAACATCGGTGAGGAACCGGCCGAGTACATCCTGGCGTTTCGCAGCGAGCGCCCCGAGGACTTCGGCTTGGCGGCGTCATTCGGGGCGATGACGGACGCGGTGCTGGGCAACACCTACGACCTGCCGGCCTCGGACTTCACGGCGATGCGCCGCGACACGGTCGACCGCAAGCTCGCGCGGCGCACTGGGGACGCCGAGGTGCCGGCGACGGCCTGGTTCGACGACCCGCACAAGTTCTCGCTCGAGGCGCAGAGCCCGGCGATCGGGGTGGCGGTCGGTTCGGCCCGGCTCGCGCGCGCCCAGTACTGGCCCGCGTTGAAGGACCTGTCGATGTACTCGTTGCGCATCCGCGAGGACGGCATGCGCGAACCGCACTGGCATCCGATCACGGCCGAAATGGGCTACGTGCACAAGGGTTCCGGGCGGATGACGGTGATGGACCCGGACGGCTCGCTGGACACCTACCTGCTCACCGAGGGCGACGTGTACTTCATCCCGCGCGCCTACCCGCACCACATCGAGGTCATCGACTCCCCCGACATCCACTTCGCGATCTTCTTCGACCAGCCGATGCCCGGCGACATCGGTTACCGCGCGTCGGCCAGCGCGTACTCACGTGAGGTGCTGGCCGCGACGTTCAACATGCACATCGACGACCTGCCCGCGTTCCCGTTCACCAAGACCGACCCGTTGATCGTCGGGCGGGTCAACCCGGTGGACGCGGTGTGACGGCTTAGGAGGCGACGCTGCGCCCAGACTGCCGTGGCGGTCGTGGATTCGCCCGCGGAACGACCGTGGCGGCATTCTCGATGTCGATCGCGTAGGACTACTCATGCCCACTGCCCAGCGCAGACAGCAGGCTGGGCGCATGGATGCTTTCGACGCGATGTCCAAGAACACCAGCGCCTTCTTCCTGCAGGCCGCGATCGCCTTCGGGGTGAGCTTCCTCGGGGTGTTGGGCGGGATCTTCTTTCTGCCGCTCGACATCTGGCCGCGGCTGTTCCTCGCCATGAGCGCGGTCTTCCTCGTCACGAGCTCGTTCACGCTGGCGAAGGTGATCCGCGATCAGCAGGAAGCGGCCACGATTCGCGTCCGGCTCGACGAGGTGCGGATGGAAAAGCTGCTCGCCGAACACAACCCGTTCACGACCGACCCGCTGAAATAGCGTTGAGACCGCAACCAGCGCGGAGAAGTGCGAGTAACTCCCGCAGCCAGCGCAGTCTCAACGCCTAGAGGGAGTCCCAGAACTCCGTCAGGGCTGCCGCGCCGCGCTGCGGGTCCTCGACCATCCACCAGTGGCCCAGACCTTCCAGCACCGCGGTGCGCGCCCCGGCGCGGTCGGCGGCCCGGTGACGGGTGTCGCCGGCGCCGATGTAGGGGTCGTCGGTGGCGAGCAGCGCCAGACCGGGCCGCGCCTGCGCGCGCTCCAGGTCGCGGCCGGCTTCGGCCATCGCGGGCTGGGCGGCCGACCGGTAGAGCGCCAGGATCGCGGCCATCATGTCGTCGTTCTGGTGTTCGGCGATCGCCGCCCCGATGTCGGCCGGAATGCCGAGCGAGACCATCAGCTCGGTGCGGGCCTCCACTCCCCCGCCCATCATGTTCTGCAGCATCTCCTCACCCGCGCCGGGCGTCTGCCACACCTGGGCCATGTCGTGCCACACGTAGTCGGGGTCGAACAGCCCGACGACGTCGCTGGCCCAGCTGCGCACCAGTTCCGGGCGATGCATGACGACGTTGACGACGTGCCCACCGCCCCAGTCGTGCCCGACCAGGTCGATGGGGCCGTCGATCTTCTCCAGCTCGGTTTCGAGCCAGTCGCGGTACTCCAGATAGGTGGCGCCGAACCCCTCGGGTAGCGGGGCGCCGAAGCCGGGCGGCGAGAGCAGCACGACGTCATCGCGGCCGAGTGCCGCGACGAGCGGTCCCCAGATCGCCGAGGTTTCCGGGTTGCCATGGACGAAGACGACGGTCATGCCCGTCATCCTGGCACGGCGATCGGACGTTGAGACTGGACTCAGTGCGAAGAAGTTCAAGTAACGGGCGCACTCAGCGCAGTACCAACGCCTTCAGACACGAATGATGGTCAGCCCGGCAACACCGTCGAGAGCGTCGAAGTCGCCGTCCTGGGTGACGACGGGCAGCCCGCGCGATGCCGCGATCGCGGCGATCCACAGGTCGTTGATCCGCACCCGACGACCGCTCTCCGCGAGATGAACCCGCAGGCGCGCCCACATCCGGGCTGCGTCCTCGTCGACGGGGAGCGCGGTGATGTCGGCGACGGCGTCGAGTGTCGCCAATCGTTGGGCCCGAATGTCCGCCGATGTGGCCGCCAGTACGCCGGTGTTGAGTTCGGCCAGGGTGATGACGGTGGTCGCGACCTCGTCCGGGATCAGTTCGCCGCGCAGCTGCCGTCCGCTTTCGCTGGCAATGAACACCGACGTGTCCAGCACGCCGGCCGCGGTCACGGCAGCGGGCCCAGATCGTCGGTGTCGTCGCCGGCGAGTGCCGCGAGGTCGGCACGCAATCCGGGATCGGCCTGCGCGCGAGACATGCGCAACAGCAATTGTTCTCGGGTCAGCCAGCGGCGTCGTGGAGGTTCGTAGGCCGTGAGCCGGGCGACGGGTTGGCCGTTCACCGTCACGGTGATCTCCTCACCTGCCTGCACACGCCGGAGTAAACCAGCCGTTCCGTTTCGCAGTTCGCGGGACGCCACCTCCGTCATGCGACGAGCGTAGCACTTGTGTAGCACCCGCGCGGTCGGGCGCACTCAGCGCAGTCTGGATGTCGGTGGCCACTCGTACGGTGTGCGCATGGCGGGGCGGGGAGGCTCGGACGGCGGCGGTTTCGTCGCCGTGTTCCTGGTGCTGCTGGGCATCAGCCTGGTGGTCAAGTACATCTGGTGGTTCGTCGCGGCCGCCGCGCTGGTCGGGTTGTTCTTCGCGGGGCGGGCGCTGGCGCGTCACCTCGAGGAACGACGGGAACTCGCCGAAGAGGAGGAATTCGCGTTGCGGCGACGGGCCGACCGGCAGCACCGGTGGATGCTGTCGGGTGACAGCCGCGCCGTCTACGGACCCGACGGCGCCGGGGCGATGCGGGCCCTCTCACCGGACGAGGACGACGACGGCCGGCCACTCGCCGCGATCGCCCGCACCGACGGTGAGATTGCCGTGCTGGTGCGGGACAAGCCGCCCTGCTGGGAGCAGGCGCTGTTCGCCTCGGTGCTGCTTCAGCGCCAGGCTCCGCTGCTGCCCCGGCTGCGCGACAGTGAACTCGGTTTCACGCCGGCGCACACCATCCCGGTGTTCAGCGGCCCGGACCTGGCGAGCCGTCTGTACGGGCTCATCGACGACATGCTGCTGACGGCACAGCAGCTGGAGAGTTTCACGGCGGCGCCGGCGTTCATGGCCGCCTTCGGCGAACCCCACGACCAATCCGGCGCCGACCCGGCGGCCATCAAGCACATCGCCAACCGGTTGATGGACTATCACGACAGGCTGCTGGACATTTCCGAGCGATGCCGCGAGCTCGCACCACCCTCGCAGTACGCCGATGTGCTCGCCGACTGCGCCCGGCTGCTGGACACTCCGCTGCAGAGCTACCGCGAGTTCATCACCGAATACGTCGAGATCATCGAGTCCCTCCCGCGGATCTTCGAGCATGCCAGCGGAACCGTGCACCTGGGCGCCGTCGTGCTGGACATCGACTTCGACGAGCGGCTGCGCTCGCGGGTGTTCAAACGGTTGGCGGCGATCAGCCGGACCTAGCCCGCGGGCATGCCAGGCCGTCGGGTCTCCCGGCCGATCCCTCATGACGCTCGCTGACCGCCTCCCTGGTCAAGGGTGCGTCGTAACGGATGACCGGTCGGCCGTCGTCGACGGCGACCCGGCAGCGCACTCCGTAGACCTGCGCGATCACGTCCTCGGTGAGTACCTCCTGCGGGGTACCTGCGGCGACCACACGGCCGGCGGTCAGCACCACCAGTTCGTCGCAGAACATCGCGGCCAGATTCAGGTCGTGGAGCGCCACGACCGCGGTGACATCGAGGCGACGCACCAGGGCCAGGATCTCGAGCTGGTGGGCGATGTCGAGGTGGTTGGTCGGCTCGTCGAGCAGCAACTCGCTCGGGTGTTGCGCCAGAGCGCGAGCGATTTGGACGCGCTGGCGCTCACCTCCGGACAGACTGTGCCACAACCGTTGTCCCATCTCAGACAGGCCGGTCGCCGCCAGCGCCTCGCCCACGTCGGTGGCGGCGTCGAGGTCGGCGGCGAACAGCCGGCGGTGCGGCAGCCGACCGAGCCGCACCACGTCGATGACCCGGATGTCCAGTTCGGTGTCGGCGTGCTGGCCCACCATGGCCACGGAGCAGGCCAGCTCCCTGCGCGTGACGGCGGTCAGCGGGCGGCCGTGCAGTTCGACGTGCCCGGAGTCGGGGCGGTCCAGTCCGGCCAACAACCGCAGCAGTGATGACTTGCCGGATCCGTTGGGCCCCAACAGTCCGACGACCGATCCCGGCCGAGGATGCAGGCTGACACCGTCGAGCACGGTCTTGCCCGAACGGCGCCAGCTCACGTCGACGGCCCGGAGCGTCACGGCGTGACCGCTCGACGCCGGAACAGCAGGACGCCGAACGCGGGCACCCCGACAAGCGCGGTGACGACGCCGGTGGGCAGCTCCTGCGGCTCGAACACGGTGCGGGCGGCGGCGTCCACCCACACCATGAAGATGGCCCCCAGCAGCGCCACGGTGGGCAGCAGCCGCACATGGTTCGGGCCGACCAGGAAGCGGGCGGCGTGCGGGAGGACCAGGCCGACGAAGCCGATCGCGCCGGCCGCGGCCACCACGGTCGCGGTCATCAGCGCGGTCAGCACCAGCAGCATGGCGCGGGTGCGCTGCACCGACACCCCCAGCGTGGCCGCGGTGTCCTGCCCGAACGCGAAGGCGTCCATCGTCGGCGCCATCAGCAGACAGCACACCAGGCCGAGGCCCACCACCGCCGCGCACAGCTGCACGTCCGTCCACGACGCACCGGACAGCGATCCGAGTAACCAGAACAGCACCCCGCGGGTCTGCTCGGCGTTGGCCGACGACAACACCACGAACGACGTCAACGCCGAGAACAGTTGGGTGCCTGCGACACCGGCGAGGACGACGCGGTCGGTGCCGCCGCCGGCGAAGTACGCCAACGTCAGCACCAACCCGAACGACACCACCGCGCCCAGGAACGCGCCGCCGGACAGCGTCAGCACTCCGCCGCCGACACCGAGCACCGCGACCAGGACCGCGCCGGTCGACGCACCGGAGGACACGCCGAGCACGAACGGATCCGCCAGGGGGTTGCGCAACAACGACTGCAGGATCGCGCCGCACAACGCCAGCCCGGCACCGCACAACGCGGCCAGCACGGCGCGGGGCAGTCGCAGCTGCCACACGACACCGTCCTGCAGCGGTGACACTCCCGAGTCCGGGCCGCCGAGGTGGTGGACGACGACGGCGTAGACGTCGGGCACCGAGATCGCTGCCGGGCCGATGGTGATGGCCGCCGCCGCCGAGAGCACCAACGCCACGCCGCTCAGACCCCACAGCAGGGGCAACAGTGACGACGTGCGCCTCACCGCGGGGACGCGAGCCCGAACTCACTGAGCCCGTCGGCGACCTTCTCGACGCCGTCGACGGTGCGGATCGACGGATTCAGGTCGGCACCGTTGACGACGATGTAGCGCTGCGCCCGGACCGCACTGAGCTGGCTGGTGACCGGATTCGATTCCAGGAAGTCGATTTTCGACTCCAGTGCGTCACCGTCGATGGTGCGGCGACTCAGGTCGGCCAGCACCAGAACGTCGGGGTCGCGGTCGGCGACCGTCTCCCAGCTGACCTGCGGCCATTCGTCGTTGGTGTCGTCGAAGACGTTGCGCAGGCCGGTCTCGGCGGCGATGATGCCCGGCGATCCGCAGCATCCGGCCAGGTACGGCGTGCGGATGTCGGAGAACCAGAACGCGGCGGTGACGCCGGATTCGGCGGGGTTGACGGCGTCCAGGCGCTGCTGGAGGCCGGCGACCAGGTCGTCACCACGCTGGGGGACATCGAAAATTGTTGCCAGGTCGATGATCTCCCGATAGATCAGATCCATGGTGAGCGGTTGCGTGCGCGCCCCGTCCTCGATGGTGACCACTTTGCCTTCGCAGTCGCTGGGCGCCAGATATGTGGGGACGCCGAGCTGGTGGAACTGCTCACGCTCGGCCACTCCCCCGGATCCGAGGGTGCCGACGAACGAGGCGGTGACCAGGTCGGGGTCGGCGCCGAGGACGGTTTCCAGTGACGGTTTGTTGTCGGCCAGTCGCGGGACGGTCTCGTTGGCGGCGGCCAGGTCCGCGCGCACCGGGTCGGTCCACGTGGCAGTGCCGACCATGCGGTCGGCCAGTCCCAGCGACAGCAGGATCTCGGTGGAACTCTGGTTCAGAGACACCGCCCGCTGCGGGGGTGACTCGACGACCACGTCACGACCGCAGTTCTGCACCGCGAGCGGGTATCCCGTGTCGCCGGGTTCCCCGGCAGCGGACGGTGGCGGGTCGGCGACGCTTCCACAGCCGACAACGGTGAGCAGGAGGACCAACAGCGTGGCGAGGCAGCGCACGGCGCACTTCCTTCGGTGTCAGGCTCATTCGCGGAGCCACCCGGCGTGTGACGAGATCACCGGCGGTCGGACTCAGGCCGCGAGGCCCATACCGTTGCGCGTCAGTCCCGGATTCTCACCGGATTCCCGACGATCTCGTGTGGCACTGTAGCAATAGTCGGTTGGTCGGTGGGCGGTCAGCCGGGCACCCGCACCACCATCTCGATCTCGATGTGCAGTTCCGGGCCCGCGAGCGCCTGCACCCCGATGCCGGTGAGGCTGGGGTACGCGTCGCCGAAGAACTCGAGCAGCGCCGGGAACGCCTCGGTGAGTCGGTCCGGTGTCAGGTCGACGATGTAGACCCGCGCCATCACGATGTCGTCGCGCGTCGCGCCGACCGAGTCGAGGCACACCTGCAGGTTCGCGGTGACGATCTGCGTCTGCTCGGCCAGCGAGTCCGGCGGCGTGGTGTGCTGCGGACTCCACGCGACCTGTCCGGAAAAGAAGGCCAGCTTGCCGGATTTGACGATCGTGCCCTGCGAATGGCCGTTGGGCTTGGAGTCGAACAGCTGGGGCGGGTTGATGCGCTGGATCGTCACGGCGGCTCCTCGTTGTGGGGGGGTGCAAGTCCACTGTGCCGCAGCGGCGCCTGTCGTAGGGTTCGGCCATGCACGTCGACGTGATGACCACTCCCCAACCGCTGCGGCAGATCGGTGACCTGGCGCAGCGCGCGCAGGCCGCGCACTTCTCCGGGATGTTGTTCACCGAGACGGGGCGCACCGCCTACCTGAACGCGGCGGTGGCGGCGCAGGCGGCGCCGGGCTTGGAGTTGTCGACGGGTGTGGCGGTGGCGTTTCCGCGCAGCCCGTTCGTGACGGCCGCGGCGGCGTGGGAGTTGCAGGAGGCCACCGGCGGGAAATTCCGGCTCGGGCTGGGCACCCAGGTGCGGACACATGTGGTGCGGCGCTACGGCGCGGAGTTCGAGCGCCCCGGCCCGCGGCTGCGAGACTACGTGCAGGCGGTCAAGGCGTGCTTCGCGGCGTTCCGGACCGGCACGCTGGATCATCACGGCGACTTCTACAGCCTGGACTTCATCACCCCGCAGTGGAGCCCGGGACCGATCGACGCACCTGACCCGAGGGTCGACATCGCCGCGGTGAACCCGTGGATGTTGCGGATGGCCGGCGAGGTGGCCGACGGCATCCACGTGCACCCGCTGGGCGAGCCGGGCTACATCACACGCCATGTGCTACCGAATCGCGCTGAGGGAGCGGAGAAGTCGGGCCGGTCGGCGTCTGACGTGGCGGTGATCGTGCCGGTGATGACGATCGTCGGCGACACCGACGAGGAGCGTGACCGCGAGCGGGAGCTGGTGCGGGCCAGCATGAGCTTCTACGGCAGCACCCCGAACTACGCGTTCATCTGGGACGAGGCCGGGTTCGAGGGCACGACGGCGCGGATCCGGGAAAAGCAGAAGGCCGGCGACTACGCGGGCATGGCCGCGCAGATCACCGACGAGCACATCGCGATGTTCGCCACGGAGTCGTCGTGGGACGAGTTGGCCGATGCGCTGATCACCAAGTACGGCGGGGTGGCCGAGCGCATCGTGTTGTACAACGCGCTGGCTGACCTCGACAGGCTCGAGCGTTACGGCGAGGTGGCGCACCAGATCACGGCGCGCTGAGGGGCTGGCGTCAGTCTCTGGAGGTGGCCATCGCGTCGATCGCGGCGAGTGCTTCATCGGTGAGTTCGTCACGTATTCCACTGCGGGCGTGCGCGAACGGGATGAAGGACTTGAGCATCTGAGGGGTTTCGAGTATCACCGCGAGTGGTTCGTCGCTCTCGCGGAGGCCGTCGCGGAACAGGTGCTCGATCTTGGACACACTCCACCGCAGCGGGTCGCCCTCGCTGAGCAGTCCTTCGAGCAACCGCCCGTGCCTCCGGCGGGTGAACCGGTCGCCGTGCGCGGAGGCGAAGAAATCGTCACACAATTCGCTGAGGTCATCGGAATCCCACTCCGGTGACTCGTACGGCGTCCCGCCGGTGGGCAGGTGACGAGTCAGCCAGTGCAGAAGTGGCCGGCAACCCGGCCACGTCTCAGATTGACCGGTGAACACGGGGTGTTGTGACAGTCCGTGCTCGAGCCATGCCCGCGCGTCGGCAGGGTCCATGTCCACCAGGCTGGTGTCGGGGTCGGTGTTGCGTTCTTGCGCCACCCGGACGACTGTCTCGATCGAATCCGGTAGCACGAACGCGTCTTTGACGACGGAGAACGTGTGGTGGTCGATGAGCGCGGCGCAGGTCAATTCCTCGCCGGTCGAGAGTCTGGCGCCGAGGATGATCTCGTCATCGTCACCGAGTACATGCGTCCTCCGCACCGTCCGGTAAACGTCGATGTCGGCGAGGCCGGAGATCCACGGGGGCAGGCTGTGTCGTCGAGCCGCGACTTCGTGCCGGCAGCGTTGTCGCATGTCGGGGTCGTCGAGGAGTTCACCGAGCACAGCGAGCAGCACGGTCGTCTCGCCGGTGTGGACGTCGACGAAGCTGTCCACCAGTCGGGACAGGTCAACCGTCTCCCGCTGGGGACGCCCCGGTAAATACGCGAAGGGGTGGGGTTTGGTGGCCTCGATGAGCATACTCACGATGCCGAGCAATTCGAGCGGATGAGAATCCAGCGCCTGCCGCACTTCGTCCAACAGCGGCGTCTCGTCCGGGGGCGTTTCGCCCGAGATGGGCACGTCAGTCAACGGCGTCTCGTCGAACCACGGAGCTTCTTTCTGCGGCTGCCGCACCTGCGTTCTTCGCTGCGCATCGCGGCGCGCCTGCTTGGCTTTGCGACGCTTGCGTGCCTCGTTCATGGCTGGGACGTTACCCGCGCGCAGCGACAGGTCTCACCGGTGTTTCCGGGCGTGCCCCAGAGTCACCGGGAGAGGTTGGTCGGGCCTCAGCCCGCGGCCTCCCGGACTCCCAGCGGGGTGCGTCCCGTCCACTGGTTGAATGCACGGTGGAACGAGTTGGCGTTGTCGTAGCCGAGCAGGAACGCGATCTCGGTCAGCGACAGGCTGGACTGCGTCAGGTAGTGATGGGCCAGTTCCTCACGCAGGTCGGCGAGAACCTTCTGGAACGTCATCCCTTCCTCGCCGAGGCGGCGCTGCAGCGTGCGGGTGCTGATACCGAGATGCTTGGCGACGCCCTGAGTCGTTCCGGAGCCCGCGGGCAGCAGTTCGATCAGCGCGGCGCGGACCTTGGCGCCCAGCGATGCGTCGTCGCCCAGGTCGTTGAGACGACGCCGCAGCTCGGGTTCGAAGAACTCCCACATGCCGGCGTTCGCGGTGAGGAACGGCCGGTGGGCGTCGAGAATCGAGAACCGCACGAGGGTAGCGTCACCGCGCTCGATGCGGGCGCGGCACCACGTTTCGAGCGCCTCGACCTGTGGTGTCGGACTGGGCAAGACGACGCGCTGGGGAACGACGAGGGTACGGGTCCCGAGGCGGGCCAGGGCGACCCAGAACACCGCCTCGAACCTGGACAGCACCGCTGGCACCGGATCGCCTGCCGGCCAGATGATCTCGATGTCCAGGCCGTCGGCGTCGGTGGTGACGCGCAGCCTCAGCGGGCCGAGTAGTCGCTTGTGCACGGCGATCCGTTCGGCGGCGACCTGCAAGTTCGGGCTGCACAGCGCGGCGAAGATCGGCGGGTCGAAGACCTCGGGGCTCAGCTTGTCGGCGATCGCCACCGCGAGGTCTTGGTCGCCGACCAGCTGATCCAGCGCCTCGAACAGGGCGTAGTACTGCCGCGGCGGCAGCAGCGCCTCGTCGCGGGTGAACAGGTCAGCGGGCAGACCCGCCACCCGCAGCACATCGGCCGGCCGGATGCCGAGGTCGGCGAGGACCACCCGCACCAACGGCATCGACAGCCGATACGGCGCTGTGCTCACGACGTGGCAAGTGCCGCAGCAACATCGACCTTCAAACCGGTCTCCCGTTCGGCGACCTGCCACAGCGATTTGACCGCGGCGTCGCTGCCGGGACGGACGAGCGGCTTGCGCACCGGCGGGCCGTTGGTGCCGAACAGCGGGCCGTAGAAGCCGCCGCCAGGCGCCTTCGGGTCGGTGGCCGCGCGCAGCTGGCTCAGCGCGCCGCGTTCGGTCGACATGCCCATCGTCTTGGTCTGCCACTCGAAGAAGGCGCCCATCGGCCCAGCACCGCCCTCGGAGTGGGTGGTGGTCTGCAGGTCGGAATTGGTCAGTCCCGGTTGCGCGGAGAGCGCCTTGGCGTCGACCCCGGCCCGCTCGAACTGCTCCTGCAACCCGACGGCGAGGTGGCGCATCGCGAGCTTGGTGTTGCCGTACATGCGCCACGCATCGAAGTTACGGCGCAGGTGCGGATCGTCGGGGTCGATGGCCCGGCCCATGTGCTGGGCGGTGCTCGACAGCGTGACGACGCGCGCCCCCGGGGTGGCGACGACGATGGGCAGCAGGTGCGACAGCAGCGCCCAGTGGCCAAGCACATTGGTGCCCATCTGGGTGTCGAAGCCGTCCTCGGTGGTGCCCTGCGGCATCGCCATCACGCCGGCGTTGCACATCAGGATGTCGATGCGCGTGTGCTTGGCGGCGATGGCGTCAGCAGCGGACTTCACCGAGGCGAGCGAGCCGAGGTCGAGTTCGACGATCTCCAGTGACGCGTCGGGGTGCGCGGCCAGGATCTCGTCGCGCGCGCTCGCGGCCTTGGTCTGGTTGCGGGCCGCCATGACGACGTGGGCGCCGTGACCGGCGAGCGCCTTGGCCGAGGCCAGGCCCAGCCCGCCGTTGGCGCCGGTGACGACGGCGGTCTTGCCGTGCAGGTCGGGGATGTCTTTCGTGGACCAGCTCATGGTGTTCCTCTGTGTGGGGCGACGGGGTAGCTGAAACGACCATACGTCGGCGACCGCGCTGCTCGGCTCACAATTCGCGCCATCCGGCTCGCAGTTCGCGCCACGGTGGCCGAGGTGCTGTCGCGCGCGATTGCCGCGCTCGGGGGCCACGGGCAGGGTCCACAATGAAAAGCATGGCGGGGAGCGACGCTGGCATTCCGACGACGAACTGGACCCGGGCCACGGTCATTGGGGCGTTTGCGGGTGGGACGTTCTGGGCGGTTGCCCTCTACACCCTGCTCGCGTCCGACGGCGCCACTGCGGCATGGACGGCCGTCGGGGTCGCGGCGGTGGCGCTCCTGGCAGCAGGTGCGCTCCTCTCGAGATTCACGTCGGGCAGCAGCTGGGGCGTCGGGCTGATCTTGGCTCCGCTGACCGGGGTGGTGCCGGTGGCGGCGTTCGTCGCGGCCGGGGTGGCCGCAGACGTGGGGACGTCACTGTGACGAGTCAGGGAACCGTGGCGCGTCCTGGCGCGCTGTTGGCGGGATTCTTCGCTGGCTTCGCCTCGGTCTCATTGACGTTCGGCGTCTACTGGCCGTTCGCACCTGTCTTTCCGGCACTCGTCGCCGGTGTGGCCGCGGTCGTCCCCGTCAAGCGGCATCGTGCGTTTGCGAAGGGTGCACTCATCGCGGCGATGGGCGTCGTGGTGTTCGAGGTCGTCTTCGTCGTCGTGATGTTCGTGGTGGCTGCGCTGCGCTGAGTCAGACCAGGCCGAGCGCTTGCGCGAGGAAGAAGCCCGGCAGAAACACGACCAATGTGGCTGGCGCCGCAATCAATCCGATCAGCATCCCCCGGCCGACCTGCGCCAGCGTTCCGCTACGCGACGTCAGGATCGCGGCCACAACGACGTCGACGACAAGCACAGGAACCACGAAGACCGCCAGCACGATCCACGGCACGGTCAGCCACAGGGCGACTTCGACGATCAGGATGTTGACGAGCGCGGCCACGAAGGTGGCTGGCCCGTAGCTGACCCGTTGCGGCCGCGCGTCGTTCACCATTGGAGCATCCAGATTCCGTAGACCGTCGCGCCGACGAGCACGACGACATAGGACCCCGCCACGCTCAGCGCCATCCCGCGCGCCCGCGACGACGTCGATCTGATCAAGACGAACGTCGCGACGGCGCAGAGCACGAAGACGCCGGCGGCACTGGCTGCAAACAGTGGCACAGCGGGACCAGGAAACCATTTCCCGAGCAGCCACGCTGACGCGATCAGGAGCGCGAGGATGAGCTGGGCGACCAGGGGCGCCGACCATGTCGCCGTCGCCCAGGCGCGCGAGTCCAGGCCGTCGAGGTGTGTCGATGTCGTCATACTGGTCTCCTCATCAGACTTGAGTCACGCCCGGAGGCAACGGGGTCGGTGGGACGCTCGGGGCGCTATCGGTGGGCCCGAACTCTGTTACCGGTAGTGGTACCCGAACGTCGTAATCAGGATTCCAGCCGCCGGTATCGAACGGTGCGAATGCGCTTCCACCTGAACCGACTTCGTGATGCTGAGGCAGGTTCACCATAGGCCCGGTGGAGTTGCCGGCGATGGCCGGATCAATGAGCACTGTTCGCGTCGAACCGTTTGGGAGATCCTGATACACCTCCATGGAGGGGTAATCGGTGCGCGTCCCGTCGACTTTGACTCCCTCGGCCGTCGGCGTGAAGACCAGATCGCCATTGACAGTCCACGGGTTGTTTTCGAGCGGCCACGGTGGATCCTGAGCAATGCCCGGGGCAAACGGATTGGCAGCCTCGTACTTGATGCGGACCGCGCCATCGCTGGTCTGCTGGACCTCCGCGTCCGGTACGCCAACTTTCACCTGCCCGGGTCCGCCGTCGGGCGCAAGTTCGACAGAGGGGTTCTGGCGCATGACAACCAGACCGTTCTCGTAGTCGATATACGTCGTCACCTTCGTGTCCGCCGGATCGAAGCCCGGATCTGCCACCCTGGTGTTTCCGAAGTCACGCTTCCAAGGCCCGCTGATGACGTCGCGCTGCTCGATCCATTGGCCCACACGAACGACTCCCTGACCCGGCACGGGTTCGATCTTCGCCACTCGTATCTCAGGGGCCACGCCATCGGTGTCGGGATGATAACTGTGCGGATCAAGAGCAGCGGCTGTTTGCCAATCGATCGCTGACGATGGCTCGCGACCAAAGACTTCTTCGAACGCGTCGGACTCATTCTGACGCCGGGTTGTCGGGTCATCATCCTGTCCGGGAGGAGCTTGCTTGAAGTCGACGGCTTGCACCACCCCCGCCTGGCGTTCGGTGCCGAGCGTGGCGTACTGGTTGCCGAGCCGTTGGATCTTGCCGCCAATCGCATTGAGTTCACTGTTGGACATCGCGACGACTTCGCTGAGCCAGGTCAGGCCCTCCTGCACAATCGGCACCAGGAGCTGCTCCCGGTTGGGGCCCTCCGGCACTGACTGCGCTGCGGCGATGACCCAGTTGCGGATCGAAGTCAACTGTTGCTTACCGACCGATACCACTTCGGCTGACTCTGACACGCGCGCACTGAGTTGCTGGTCCAGCGTCGCCAACTGGCCGAGCAGTCGGGCGTGGTCGTCGTTCTTTCTGTCGTAGGCGGTCGCGGCGCCGCCCGACCAGACCGCGCCAGGCGCCGCCGTGCGAACTGCCGCCTGTAGCTCCTGCAGCTGTCTGCTGTGATCGAACGCGTCGCCCGTTTGCGGAACGCCCGATCCGAAGGTGCTGCGCGCTTTTGTCCATATCGCCAGGAAGGCGTCCAGCGCGCTCACCGCCCCAGTCTATTGCCCAGTGACACCCAACCGATGCAGGGATGTTGGGAGTCCAGCTGTCGCCTTGACGTGGTACAGGACAACGGATACTCGCGTCAGCTTGGAATATTCAGCCGCCGCGCCAGATCCGGTCCCCCGACCTCCCGGATAAATTCCGGATCACCACAGACGACGAGTTGGTCGCGGGCCCGCGACAGCCCGACGTAGAGCCGTTCCCGGGACCGGTCGAACGCCGATTCCTCGTTGACGACCAGCACCACCGCACGCCGCTCGAGACCCTTGAAGCCGAGGACGTGGCCGTAGAACACTTGCTCGGCATCCCAGAAGCTGTCCCAGTAGGCCGAGCTGCCGGCCGCCTGACGTTCGCGCTGTTCGGGGTGGCGGCTGCCGGTGGTCAACAACGCGAGGTCTTCTGGGCGCCACCCGTCGTCGAGGAGGCGCTCGACTTCGTCGTCGCCGACGTTCATCGCGTCGTCCCGTGAGCAGGCGACGTACCGCACCGCGGGTCCCTCGCCGCCGAGGAAGCGCATCGGGTGATCCACCAACGGCTGGAACGCATTCGCGATCTGGCGGGTGTTGCGCAGGTTGTGGTCGAGGATCAACGGCACCAGAGGTACCGGCGGTGAGCCGTACCGGTTGAACACCCGCTGCCCCTCGTCGGTGAACACGTAGATCGCACCGGTCTCCTCGTCGGCCAGCGCGGCCAGCAGCGGATCCCACCACGCGTCGGCGAAGTCCTGCGCCTCGTCGACGACGATCGCGTCGAAGCGGTGCCCCGGCTCCAATCCCGCTGCCAGATCGGCCATCTGGGCGGGCAGGTCTTGCTCCCAGAACTGCACCGTCGCGTCGGTGCGCAGCGACTCGTCGGGGCCTTCGGGTGCACCCCACTTCTTGCCGAGGTCGTGGAACTCCCCGACGTAGGCGGGTTGCTGACGGCGGTTCCAGGTTGCGGTGATGCGCTCGAGGTAGGACGCCAGGCCGTGCGAGTAGCAGACCAGCGCCACCCGCTTGCCGTCGCGGGTGAGCCGGCGGGCCTGCTCCATCGCCAGGAAGGTCTTGCCGCTGCCGGCGCCACCGCGGATTTCGACACGGTTCAGCAGTTTGATCGCATCGAGGATGACCGACTGGTGCTCGGTGAGAATGTCTGCGGCGTCTTCGTTTTCGAGGGCTCGGGCGACGATGCTGCGCTGCGGCAGGCCACGACCGCTCAGCGCGTCGGCCAGCTGCTCGATGCCGTCGCGGGTCAGCAGGGGCCGGTCCAGTTCCTGGCCGAGCAGCACCTCGCGCAGCTTGGCGACGATGTCGGGTAGCTCGGCGCGGTCGATCACCTTCCAGCGCGGGCAGTCCGGCAGCGCGAAGTCGTCAGCCAGGTCGGTGTTGGGCAGCACGACGACGTGGTCCCAGCGCAGCCGGCCCTGGCTCCAGCGCGGGTCCTTCTCGACGAAGTCGCGCAGCGCGTAGCAGGCTTCGCGGGCTTGGCGGACCGGGTCCATCTTGTGCTCGTGGCCGCGGCGCTTGATCCACCACGTCTCGCCGTCGTGCCACACCTCGCCGCCCTTGACCTCGACGCAGATGATGCCCGCGCCTTCGATGGCGACGAAGAAGTCGACCTCGTGGTCCTTGAGGTGGTCGGTGACGCGCTTGCCGGGGATGACGAGGTCACCGGGCTCGAGCTGGTCGATCAGCGCCTGCCATACCTTGCGCTCGGCGCCGTTGGCCAGCCGCGGCGTCTCGGCGACAGTGATGGTCATCCGACGTCCTCCCCTCCGTCCCTGGGATGGTATCGGCAAGCATCGACACTGCAGCCACCGCGGCGAAATCGCCACAACCGGCGCCGCCAGCGCAACCTGAACGGACGTCCTGCTAGCTGTCGCCCAACTCGGTGCCGGTGGTCTCCCGCAGCTCGAAACCGACGTCGTCACCCGCGGCAGCGGCCTTCTTCTCGGCGACGATCTCCTGGATCCGCCGGCCGGAAGCCCGCCACCCCTTGACCTTCTCGCGGGCGACCTCGTCACCGTCGCGTTCGGTGACCACCTTCCACGGCACGCCGCACAGCTTGGCGAGCAGCCAGATCGGCCAGGCAGCCAGCAGGGGCAGCGCGAGGAGGAACATCACCACGCCGAAGGTGCTGCTGCCCCAGGAGGCCATGTCGAGGGCGTCCAGCAGTGGCCACTGGGCGCGACGCACCCGCCACGTCACTCCATCGGCGTCGCGAAATTCCGGCACCGGATCATTCTGCCGACTCACCTGGTGGTGTGCAGGTCTCCCCTGTCGTCGCGACATCGACTCCACGGCTGCGCGTCGGCGGCACGTCGGCGTGCTGGCAGCCCCTGCGTCGATGTCGCCCACAGCGCCGACGGAGAACGGGGCTCACCGCGGCGCTTGGCCCCGCGTCCGCAGGCCACGAGGTCGATAGATTGACCGGGTGACGTTGTTCGCGGGAAGACCATGACCACCACCCAGCCCGTGTCGACGTGGGCGCCGCTGCAGTCCCCAGTGTTCCGCGCGCTGTGGATCGCGCAGTTCGTCTCCAACCTGGGCACCTGGATGCAGACCGTAGGTGCGCAGTGGATGCTGGTCGACGATCCGCGGGCGGCGGTGCTGGTGCCGCTCGTGCAGACCGCGACGACGCTGCCGGTGATGCTGCTGGCGCTGCCGTCCGGCGTGCTGGCCGACCTGATCGACCGGCGCCGGCTGCTGATCGCCACCCAAGGTGCGATGGCCGCGTCGGTGGGGCTGCTCGCCGTGCTGACCGGAGCGGGACTGACCACGCCGACGGTGCTGTTGCTGCTGCTGTTCGTCATCGGCTGCGGGCAGGCGCTGACCGCGCCGGCATGGCAGGCCATCCAGCCTGATCTTGTTCCGCCGGCGCAGATTCCGGCGGCCGCCGCGCTGGGCAGTATGAGCATGAACGGGGCGCGGGCGATCGGGCCGGCGATCGCCGGGGCGCTGGTGTCCCTGTCGGGGCCGACGGTGGTGTTCGCGCTCAACGCGGTGTCGTTCATCGGCATCGTCATCGTGCTGGTGTGGTGGCGCCGGCCCGCCAACGAGACCAACTTCCCGTCCGAGCGGGCGCTGTCCGCGCTGAGCGCCGGGGGCCGGTTCATCCGCAGCTCGCCGATCGTCCGACGCATCCTGCTGCGCACGGCGTTGTTCATCGCCCCGGCCAGCGCGCTCTGGGGGCTGCTGCCGGTGGTCGCCGACCGCCAGCTCGGGTTGACGGCCTCCGGGTACGGGCTGCTGCTCGGCGCACTCGGGGTGGGCGCGGTCCTCGGGGCGTTCGGGTTGTCACGGCTGCGGTCCCGGTTCGAGGAGAACACGCTGCTGTTGATGGCCGCCGCCGGGTTCGCGATCGCCACGGCGGTGCTGGCGCTGGTGCACGTGTTCGCCATCGTGCTCGCCGCGCTGGTGCTCGGCGGTACGGCCTGGCTGCTGTGCCTGTCGACGCTCAACGCCTCGATGCAGCTGAGCCTGCCGGGCTGGGTGCGCGCCCGCGGGCTGTCGGTGTATCAGCTGATCTTCATGGGCGGCCAAGCCCTGGGGTCGCTGCTGTGGGGTGTCCTCGCCGGGGCGACGTCGCCGGTGACCAGCCTGCTGGTCAGCGTCGCGATGCTCGGGGTGTGCGCGCTGTCGCTGCTGTGGTGGCCGCTGCACGCCAAGACCGGCGCCCTCGACCTGACCCCGTCGTCGCACTGGCCGGAGCCGACGCTGCTGTTCGAACCCGAACCGCTCGACGGGCCGGTGCTGGTGATGACCGACTACCGCGTCGACCCCGAACACGAAGAGGAGTTCCTGGCCGCGATGGCCGTGCTGGGCCGGTCCCGCCAGCGCACCGGCGCGGCGCGGTGGCGGCTCTACCGCAGCGTGGAGCGCGAGCACACCTTCGTCGAGACGTTCATCGTGCGGTCGTGGGGCGAGCACCTGCAGCAGCACTACACGCGGCTCACCGGGCAGGACCTGCTCATCGAGCAGACCGTCGAGCGGATCGTCGGGGGCATGCCGGTGTCGCATCATCTGATCGCGGTGAATAGGGGGCGGTAGCACGCGCGTTCAGTCGATATCGCGCAGCGACGCAGTGCCTGGCAGGTTGCGTATGTGCCGAAGAAGCTGCGGGAGATGTTTGGTTCATCGCTGATGACCCGCTACGAGAGAGTGTCGTTCGAGCACTCAGAAGATCAGATCTTCGCGGCCGACCTACCTGAGTTGTTGGCGCCAGGACACCCCCTTGTGTCGGTGCTCGCCGAAATCGTCAACGATGATTTCGGTTGTTCGCTGGGCCAAGGGATTGTCCTGTCGGGCGACCGATCCAGTGTCGACTACGTGCTTGTGACCGTACTCGCCACGACTGAAGGGAACTCATCGACAGTCACGACCTCCGCCGTGACCGCCACCGGTGACCGACAGCAGGTGAATCCCGGCCTATATGCCGACCTCGCGACGGGAGCGACGCCCGAGTCGCATGAGTCTGAGGAGAAGTTCGATCGCGGCGCGATATTCGTAAGCAATTGCAGGTCTTTCGGCGGCAATGGGTTTCGGCGTATGCCGCGTCACCCTGCGTAATGTCGAACGATGCGAGCTCGGGCAACTTTCCTGGCGCCACGCGGATCAGCCAGCCGCTCACCGACCGTCTTAACGGCAAGCTCCAGCGGTAGCGCTACCGAGAACTTCAAGCCTGAAACAGCTTCGTCGTCGACGCGTGGAACATCGTTGATATCTGCAGCCGTGATGTCCTCTGCAGTAACGCCTTCGGGGAGTGCGACACTCTCGTTCTCCACCCCGTTCGCGCCAATGCCGAGCCCCGCGAGGAGAGTAGCGTTAGCCTTCAAGCCGGCCCACGTCCATAAGCGCGCACCTCCCGCGTCTCGACTCTGCAGTACGAGACCGCTGCTATCGACCTCCGTGGCACGCTCTTCACGGAGGCGCTTCAGTGCAGTTGGAGCGCGTTTTGACAACTCGACGTCAGGTTCCGCCCCAAGCAGCACTTCTCGTTTAGCCTGGCAAACCTCGAACGATTGTGTAACAGCACCGGACGGCCACTTCACATCGCCCTTGGTTGGGACCTCCTCGACCCATACGGTGAAGCGCTCCCAGTCGACGTATTGGACGAACCAACCTCGGCCCGCGAGGACGAGGGGCCGCTGCTCGCGATCCGGCCGGGCCGGGAGAGCAAGCGGCGAGACGAAGCCAATCTCCCTGATACCAGCCATAACCCGCAGCTCCAGATCGGCGACGAACGTCGAGAGAAGATCCATGAAGTGTCGCTTGCCGAACTCCTCCTCCGCGCGCAGACCAATCATCAGCAAGCCGGAGTCCTCAACGAGGAACCCTGTTGCGCGCAGGTAAGCGAGCACCTCCGCTCCATCGGCCATAAGCGGAAGGTCTCCCCACCACCGCGGCCAGTCCGATGCGCCGAACGATCCCTCTTGAAGGGCCAGCGCCAGAAGTTGTTGGGCAGCAAGGTGGCGCGGATGTGGCGGGGCGACGACCTTCTCGACGAATCCTCGCTTCCACAGGAGTAGTACGGCGGCAGCGTCGAGTAGTCCGTCGAGGCTAGTAGCGAGGAACAGGGTGTTGCGGCTCGTGCCCGGTCGCCTGCCCGTACGCCCGAGTCGTTGCAGGAACGACGAGACGGTGCGCGGCGCGTCGATCTGGATGACGCGATCCAGGTCCCCGATGTCGACGCCGAGCTCAAGGGTCGATGTCGCGACGATGACCGTGTCTTTGGCTTCGGCGAAGGCACGTTCGCTTTGCCGCCTCTCATCGGCGGAGAGCGATGAGTGAGACACGAACGTCCGGACGTCACGCTCGCGTAGTAGAAAGGCGAGTTCCTCTGCGGAACGCCGTGATTCGGCGAACACCAGTCGCTTGTCACCCCGATACAGCCGAGAGATGACGGTGGCGGCGTTGTCCATGCTGCCGACGTAGTCGATTGTGATCTCCGGGTTCACCGTCGGCGATGAGTCCTCTCGCACCACGGCGACCGGGCTGCGCCCCTCGGTCGAACCCTGCATCCAGGCGCCAACCGCTTCCGGGTTGCCGATAGTTGCCGAAAGCCCCACTCGTTGAATCCTGTGTCGGGCGATCCGTTCGACTCGCTCCAGCACGGCGAGCAAGTGCCAGCCTCGGTCAGATCCAGCGAACGCGTGAAGTTCATCGATTACGACAGACCGAACGGACCCCAGGAACTGTTCGTGGTCGACTCGTCGTGACACGAGCATGGCCTCGATGGATTCCGGGGTTGTCAGCAGGATGTCTGGTCTGTCGGCGAGCATGCGCCGACGCTCCGACTGCCCGATGTCGCCATGCCACAACCCCGCCGCCCTGCCGAGCCAGGCGCAGTAGGTGGTCACGCGAGGGTGGATGTTGTTGAGTAGCGCGCGAAGCGGCGTGACGTAGAGGATTGTCGTACCGGACCAGTTTCCTTCGACCATCTCAGACAGCAGAGGAAAAATGGCGGCCTCGGTTTTGCCCCCCGCGGTCGGGGCGACGAGGACGCAGTCCTTACCCGACCTGACCGGTTCCACCGAGGCGGCCTGGAGTGGGCGGAGTCCAGGCCACCCGAGCGAGTTGACGATGTGGTACTCGATGGCCGTGTCCAGCCCAGTGGCAGCCGACATCAGCTAGAGGTCCAGCTCGATTTCATCGACGCTCCCAGCCGGGGCGCGGTGAGTCCGTGCGTGCGCCTCCCGCTCTGCCGACGTGAGTTCGTCGGTGCTCACTGTGAGGTGGTAGTCGCGGCGCGGGTTGAAGTCCTTGAAGAGGTCCACGCGGTCGAGGACGTCTGAGACCAACTTCTTGAGGAAGAGTCGCGGCGCGATTCCGGTGCGCCCACCCAGCTCCCCGCCGACCGCGGCGGCGAGGTCTCGTAGGTAGTCGTCGTCGACGACGCTTCTGACGCGCTCAGGCTCTTTGGCTCCGGTCGCGTAGATGTCACGCACGCGGCTGCCTAGCTCCAAGAGCGACTCGGGCGTGAACCCGGTGAGGCGGACCTGTGTCGCGCGTGGGTTGTCGAAGCGTGCGTCGGTGGTGAAGTCGGTCTGAAGTCGTTGTGCCAGTGGCGGGAGACGCTGGACGCCTTGCTGCCCGTCGAAAAACGCGGGTGTTCCGGTGAGTAGCAGATACAGCCCGGGAAATCGACCACCGTCGATCTCGTCCATGAGCTGACGAAGAGCGTTCAGCGATTTCTCTCGGACGTCGCTTCTCATGCGCTGCAACGTCTCGACTTCATCGAACACGACGACAAGGCCTGCGTAGTCGGAATCGCGAAGAACGGTGAGCAGCCCCCGAAGGAAGCCGAGGGCGCCGTAGTGGTCGAGGTCGCCACGCACCCCGGCGGCCCGCTTCACCGAGGCCGCTACGTGAGGCTGACCACCGAGCCACGCTAATAGGCCATCTGCCTCCGCAGAGTTACCCGCCGTCTGCGCCAGTCGGTACTGCCTCAGCACAGCGGCAAAAGCCGGCGCCTCTTTCGAGACATCCGACAGTCGACGTTGGAGGAGGTCGAGCGACGCTTCTGAACCTGCTGGTGGTGCGGCTGCATCCTTGACGTCGTGGTCAAGGATGTAGAACCAGCCGTCAATGACGTCTCGTAGGGCACCCGACTGGGCGGTCGGAGTGGAGAGGTTCTCGGTGATGCGCCGGTACACGGTTTCCAGCTTGTACAGGGGCGTTTCTGTTTCGCTGATCTGCACCTCGGTGGTTGCGAACCCCGCTCGTTTGCCTCGCTCTGTGAGCCAACGGGAGAAGAACGTTTTACCGGACCCGTACTCGCCACGGACAGCCTTGAATACGGCACCTCCGCTGGAGACAGCCTGCAACTCCTCGTCGATGGCATCCTCGAAGCGGGCCAAGCCGACGGCGAGGACGTCGAGGCCCTGTTGAGGGACGGTGCCACGCCGCAGCGCATCAATGATGTCCTTGCGACGGCGGGGACTGATGCTGCCCGAAACCTCGGTCATGGCGCACTTCCGACGTCGAACTGCTCACGCAGGAGGTGTTCGTCGAGCCGCAGCGTGACGCCATCGGTGTCGAGCTCAATGACGCCGTACCCATCGACGTTGAACAACCGACGCACTGCCGCAAAGACCTGTCCTACGTTGGCGATTGGGATTCCGACAGCAGCGGCCACCGTGTCTTGGTGAGCGCGACCACCACGCTCCACAAGCGCGCGCAACACCGCCTCTGCGGTCCTGTCGTCGAGCGCCCGGCGGCCAGCCATCCGCTTTTGCTCCGAGTACGTCGTCGATGCAAGGACCGCTTCGACCAGCCCGGCGGGGGCTGCCGGCGGCTTGGGCAGCTCGTCGAGCTCAAACAACCCATCGCCCTGCCCCGGCGCTTTCTTCTTCGGCTTGGGCTGCCGCGTGGGCTTCGTGAGCGGCTCGGTAGACGGGGCGCGACCAATTGGGTCGTTCCACCACAACGGCACCTGCGGTGCAGCCTGCTCCCATCCTGCAGCCCCGGTCGGCACCGTAGCCGCTTGGAACACGAGTACGGGAATCGTTAGCTCCGCGAGGCTGGCACCACCGTGATAGCCCGCGTGTCGCGGCCCGTAGTGCGCATCGTCGCGCCAGAGCAGCACCGCTTCGCCGCCCGGTGCAACCACTCGCGAACCTGAGACGAGTACTTCGCCATCGACGGGGGCACCGGTCGAGGTTGGCCGCCAACGAGACTCGGCACCGCTGACGCTCAGAGCCTCGGTGTCGCGCTCGACAACGTGGCCGTGATCGGACGTCAAGATAATCGCCCGCCGAGCGGAGATCGCAGTCTCCAGAAGTGCTCGCAACGGATCGAGGGAACGCAGATCCCAATCCCAGGAGGACATGTCGTTCTTGTGGGTCGCGTCGTCGATTGCGTTGATTACCACTCCGACGACAGGTACGGCGGCATCACGGATCGCGGCCAAGACATCGTCGGGGAGCGACGCACCACCTGCTGACCGCAGGTCGTTCTTATGGAAAAGCTTCGCGCCGGGGAATGCCGTGGTCAATCCGCGCTTCTCGTCCTCACCGATACCGGAGCGGACTTCACCACAGAACAACGAAGTTCGAGAGACATTGGTGAGCGACGGCAAGGCCGCAACGACCGGTTGCCGTGCATGGGTGGACGCCGGGACCCACTCCACAAGGCCCAACCGGGCCACTTCGGACGCGAGGGCTGTGGCTATGGCACTACTCATGCCATCCAGCACGATGAGGAGTGCACCACCTTGGCGGCGCCACGGGTCAACGATCCCGGCGAGCAGTCGCTCTACGCCAACCGCGCGTTCGTCACCTGCGGTGTTGACTTGGTCCAGTCGCGATGCCGCAATGCGGTCACGCTGCGCGCGGCGAGCGTGCACCTTTTCGAGTAGTTCCCGAAACGCCGCCGCGACTACAGGATCATTGGAGCCGTTCCACACGGCACCGACAGCGGCGTCGACCCAAGCACCGTCATTCATCTGCCGTTGCAGATCGCCGCCGAGCGATGTCGACGCATCCTCCGTGGTCTCAAGCCACCGGTGCAGGCGAACTGCCATGGTCGGCGCCTGCGACGTGTTACCGTCACGGTGCTCTAGGACACGAGCGAGGGCCTCCTCGACCAGGGCACCGGAGGTCAGTGCCTCTGCGAGGGAACGAACGCGAGCCAGATACCCGGGACGTAGGACGGCCGACAGCTCGGCGCCCTCGGGCCAGCCAAGATCGCCGAGGAGTGCCTCTGCTTGCTGCAACGCCACACTCAGCTCCGGAGAGCTGTCGACTTCGAGTCGGAGCACTGCCGCTTTAGTAAGTCTTGCAACGTTTTTCGCAACGTCTACGGGCACCGCCTTTCCATCGACGAAGGCCTCGACCCGCACCCGCGCGGACACCTGCGTCTCAGTGGGCGGGGCACCGTCCTCGGGCCACAAGACATCCAAGGCGAGGCCGACGGCAAGGGGGGTGACATGCTCATTGCGCTGAGCGATCTTCAAGGCAGAAGCAGCCGCATCGCCCAACTCGGTCCCAGCCCATTCGGTCAGATGCTGCCTCAACTGCGCATCGACCGCGACCCAAGCCGCACGGACATTTCGTCTCCCGAGCGCCGTTAAGAGCAGAACTCCGTCAAGCTTAGCGTCAGCACCAAGTCCGAGGACATGAGCGAGCAGTGAGCCGATGGCGTGGCGAGCGGTCAGCGCAGGTTCAACCGATCGCGGCCATCCGCCTGGCGGTTGGTGATCAAGCAATGCTGTTGCTGCCCAGTCCAGACGCCGAAGATCGCGGCCGACTTCGATCGCCCCCGGGAAGAGCCGTGGCACGGCCTGCCACTCGTCTGGCAGTTCGATTCCATACTTGTAAGCGCGAGCAAGTACTGCGTCGCCGAGATCCTCCGCGGGCCGGTCGGTCAGCACGATAGCGCGCTCACCGGTTGACAGCGTGGCAAGGATGTCGAGAACGGCAAGCTGAGATATTCCGGGCAGGACTCGAACGACTGCGTCCCCGACCTTGACGTCTCCGTGGCTCCACTCGGGACGAGCGCGAAGCAAAAGGATCTGGGCGTCCGACTTGACCAGGTCTGCCGCTCGCTGTTGCACCATCGCCGGAGAAACGCTGACGGTGCGGACCTGCTCGTTCACAACCATCGCCAGTCGACCCTTAGTTTCTTGCCCTCGACTGGACGGCTCAGTTCCTGCGTCAGATCCTTGAGCAGCGTCTCGAGCTGCGACATCCCCTCGACTTCGAGCGTGTGTTCCTGGCTCGCGCGTTTTTCAGCCTCGCGCTGCGCCTGCTCTTGCCGGCGGCGGAACTCCTCCTCCTGCTCACGCAAACGCCGCTCGCGGTCGGCGGCCTCCTGCTCGCGCCGCTTGAGTTCCTCTTCCTGCTCGCGTCGACGTCGGTCCTCCTCCTCGCGACGCGCCCGTTCCTGCTCGGCTTCGGAGTCGTCGTCGGTTCGGGTTGTCTTGCCGCGCTTCTCGACGAGGATGTGGGTGACCTCCTGGGCTGCAGCAGAAAGCGCGGGAGCCAGGTCGGCATGCATCTGGTCAGCTTCTGCGGCGCTCCGCAACGCGGTAAGTGCGTTGGCTGCCCGTTCGCCCGCCAAGTTCGGGAGTTGGTTGAGGAGCTGCCAATTGGCCCCCTGGAGTGCCGCCGACACGTCTGCTGCGGAGGCGAGTGACCGAGCGAGGGGTTGCAGTTCACCGGGAAGGTCGAACTCGGCGAGCACCCGAATGCGAGCGACGTGATCAGCGGCATCACGCAATGCCCCGATGAGATCCCGAGCGCGACGACCAGTGGCAAGACGCGGACTGACGTCGCCCAGGCCGAGTACATCACCGTGGGCTTCCAGTCCGCCAACAAGGTCAGTCGCCCCACGATCGACGTTGCGCAACTTCGTCATCAACTCGTCGCCGACCCGCTTCACCGCACTGCTCGAGAGATGGTGCTCGCTGGCCCCAACGCCGAAGACCGCCTTCGCCCGATGAAGAGCGTTGGTCCAGTCCTCTGGGTTTGGAAGGACGGGCTCCCGGAGAGTTATGTCGTTAGCCAGCCCACCGATGCCGGGTGAACCTGCTGGCGACCCGTGACGGAGGAGTTCCCTATCGGTGAGCGCCACCCACGCCAGAATCAACAGATCCTGGGCATCTGCGGTCATGCCCGTGGGGGCAAGCGCCGCTCGAAGGGTGCCGACGACGGGGTCGCCGATGGCGAGTGCCCTCGTGAAGTCGTCATGCCACGCGAAGTGCACCGAATCCAGAACGTACGTCACTTCGCGCAAGGTGCCGACCCCGTAAGCGTCGACAACCCTCCGCACCCTGCTGGCAGTGTTCCGGTCAACGGTGTCGATGCGGCCGCCTTTGGTCATCGCCTCACGCGCTAGGTCGAGCACGGCGCTGAACTCGGTCCTGCGGACTTCGTCAGTACCCCGATCGACATCGGGGTGCTTCGGGAATCGCGCATCAAGCCCCCCGCCCAGCACGGCTACCGCCGCATCGGAGAAAGTGGGCGATGACGGTTTCTGCGGGTCATAATCAGGCGCGAGGGTGACGAATGTGTTGCCCTCGGGCACGCGCTCGCCAAGATGGTCGTCAGTGGCTGCATCAATGCCGTAGGCCTGACGCAACGCGATCACGATCTGGTCGCGCAGGGAGTCTCGTTGGTTGGCGAGCTGCCTGCGTGCCGGCTCTCGGTCGTTGACCGGCAGTGATGTCGAGTATTGGTCGAATCGCGCGCCGGTGAGCAAGTAGTCGAGCACGACGAGTTTGCCGATGTCATCCATACGCGAGGCGGTGAGGAAGTGGGGCAGCCAAGCGATCGTGTCGCTCTCCCGGCCGTCCTGCTTGAGCTGCACAAGCCGCCATACGTCATCCGACGGCGGGTGGCCTGCGTCGTCGAATGGGAAGTCAATGACCAACTTCCAGCGCCCGTCGGTCGCGATGAGCGCGGCATCGGGAAGGGTGCGGGTGTCGCGAACGTTGCCGAAGACGACGTCGACTTCTCGCTTCTGACCGCGCCACACGTGTGTCAGCGAATATTCGCTCCCCAATGCGCCTGTCAGCGAGGCGCCGATCTGCTCGGCAAGGAGGCGCCGCAGCAGTCCGCGGCGGTTCTCGTGGGTGTCCTCGTTCTGGACGTGGACGAGCACTGAGTCGTAGTCGACACCGGACAGTTGCAGGGTGATGACGGGATCGGCCGTCTGCGTGCCGACGGTGACTTCACCGAATTCTGCCGACCAGTCGCGTGCAAGAGCGACGACCTGAACTGCTTCCTGGCCGGGGATCATCGATACCACCGTGCCGAAGTTCAGCGCGGCTAATTTCGATGCCGTGAGGTCCTTCAGCGAGGCCGCCCCCGGGGCGATGGCAGCGACCAGGAGCGTCTTGGCGAGCCGGTCATCGCGGCGGAAGGGATGGTTACGCGCAAGTCCTTTCGCTTCCTCCTCGGTGAGGCTGTGCCTGTTCAGGAGGTAGGGCCGCATCTTGCGGGTGTAGAAATTGCGCGCCGCGCGGAATAGGTTCTTCATATCGTCAGTCAGCGGTTCAGCATCGCCGAGGACGACCACGTCGAAAAGGTCACCGACAGGGATCACGTCACCGACGGTCAACTCGTTCCGACCGCGGGACAACAACTCGCTCATGATCTTCAGCGCCGTGCGTTCGCGCTGCATGATCGACGAGAGGGCGACCATGGCGTCCACCAACGCAGGCGAGAACGGATAAACCTGCTCGAAATCGACTGCGGCGGAGCCAGCTTCATCGGTGAGTAGGTGCTTGAAGGCCACCGGATTCGCGCGTACGCGAGCTACGGCATTGGCCAGGACATCTCGCCCGGCATCGGATGTCGGCTCAAGAAGTCGCTTGTTGACGATCTGGGGAAGGTTGGCCGCAGCAAGAGTAATCTTCTCGAACCGGCCCTCCCACCACTGGAAGGAGTCGTCCAGCGCGACCTGCTCGGCACCGACTGCACCCCCGCCAAGGAAGTCCTTGAGGTTGCGCTGACGAGCGACGAACGACGCCAACGGGATTGGGAGCGCGCCGATACCCGTCTCGACGAGCTTCGCGACCTTTGATGTCTCGGTCTGAATGAAGGCGGTGTCACGCAGGTGGTTTGCCAGCCACAACACGAGTTCGTCGAGGAAGAGCACGACTCCCTCGTAGCCGAGACCCTTGGCGTGCTCGGTCATCGCGTAGAGACCGTCGGTCATGTCCAGCCAGGTGCCGGTGTTCTCGAAGGCCGGGAAGTACGTGCGAACGAGGTCAGCGACAACTCGCTGACGGTCCGCGTCACCTGCTGGTTTCGTCCGGGCAGCGTCATACGACTCGGCAGTCAGCGTCGTGCCGAACGTGCCCCAGCCTGACGAGCCGGAGCCGCTTGCCTCGAACCGCGCGAAGAATTGTTCATCCCCAAGCTGGGAGCGCAATTGGTCGGCGTTCTCGAACAGCGAGTCCGAACGGTGCAATACCGGCGCAGGTTCGTCTGGGTGCCGCTTCTTCATCGTCGTGAGGTAGCCACCGAAGAGAGCCGACTCGAATGACTCGGCGCCGATCAAGTGGTAATCGATCGCCAACAGCTTTCTGCTCAGCAGACCCTCGTGCTTGGCAACTTGAGCCTGAAGTCCCTGGAGTGCTCTCGCCTGCGCATTGCCAGTAAGCAGCAGATGCATGACGGCCATGTAGTGCGACTTACCGGAACCGAAGGAGCCGTGGATGAACGCGCCCTTGGACGATCCGCTGGACAACGTCGCCTCGACCAGGGTCAGACCCTTCTCGAATGACTCCGCGATCGACTCGGTCACCACATAGTCGGCAAGCGTCTGGGTCGCGGTCTCTTGCGCGCGATGGATCTGCAGGACGAAGTCGTCGTCGTGGACGGCGAGCGGGATGTCGATCGCGTCCCGCAACGGCAAAGACAGGTCGGTCATCGCGATGGCCTCCTTCCACGGGTTGCGGCCGGCGGCTTCCATTCCGTCACCTGCTCGCGCGTCTTCTCCATACGGGCAAGACACTGGTCAACAACACCTGCGATGACTGCTGCTGGGCTGGCGCCAAACTGCGGCTCGATCTCCGAGTGCCACTGCGCCAGCCAGGGTTCCAATTCCACCAGCCCGGCCACCAACGGCTCCAGGGCGACGTCGTCGCTACCGAGCGCCTGCTGGACAGGAATCTCGCGGGCAAGTGCAAGCGCCTGATCGCGGTGGGACCAGCCGGCCCACCCAAGAACGGGTGTCGGGTCGCCTTCGCGCGCAACACCGGGATATGCGATGAACCGCTCTTTGGGGACGTCGAGCTTGCCTCTGGCCCGCCAGTACGATGTCTTCGCGAAATCGCCCTGGCCATACTTGGGCGGCACCGGGATGGTGACCTTCTCTCCGGCGTCCTCGCGGCGCTGCAAAGCCCACACCTCCTGCCACGCCCGATACTTCTCAACTCCAGCAGGTTTGTAACGGTAGGCCGCCAGGAATGGCACCGCCTCGTCTGGAAGCAGACTTCCGATCACGGCAGCAAGATCAGGCTCAGCGGAGCCAGTGAGCGCACGAGCAAGTTCCTTAAGCACCGGATCTGCACGGAGCAGGTCAGCGAGCTCGGCCACGGACCTGGTGGTTGGCCCCTGCACGTCCTGCCACGGAGTCGGGTCCTCAAGGCGATCGAGGACTGCCTGTTGCAGCGCCTCCTTGCGCTGAGTCGCCCAATCGGTGGTGGCCCAGCGGCGCTTGAACTCCGGCTTCTCCAACAGTCGAATGGCTCGGTCGGAGTTCATCAGCTCAAGTCGATGCTGGATGAGGGCCTTGTAGTCGTTCGGCCATGAGTCAGGTAGCTCAGTGATCGGAGTCGAGTTGTGCCGCTCAAACCATGCCGTCTCCTCTGTGCCTTCTTCGGCACGGCGAGCGAGGGCAATCTCAAACGCCCTTTGTCCCAGCATAATTGCATCGATGGCAACACCGGAGTACGTGAGGTCAGCATCGATAAGGCCATACAAGCCGTAGACCTCCCAGTCCAACTCCTCCTGCTCGAAGACCATCCGATCTCGAATCCGATGCCACCCATTCTCCGCAATCGCCAAGACGTCGCTAAGACTCCCCGTTGGGTTCTCCAGCCAGGCGCTCACCACCGCCGACGGTGTGGTGACAGCAGTTTCTTGCGCCAGGGCGTCGAGGATGCGGCCTCGGTCCAGCGGGAGCGAATTGGGGAGTGGGAACTGTTGGAGCTTGGTCCCTGTGTACTCGTAGAAGTCCTCCCACGGAACCTGGGTTTGGCGAGCACCCTTGTTGTCAACAGTGCTGCCCTTGTTGTGGCTGACTTGCTTGAGCCAGAAGCAGGCAGTGGACGAGTTCAGTACGCCAAGCAGTTCGAGGTGCTGGTCCTCGGTCGCACCCTCCGGCAACTTGATGACAGGGGCCGACCTTGTGAACACCTTGCCGCCACGATCTAGCACGAAATGGTTGTGCGTCGCCACAAAGGCAAAGGTGATGGAGAGTGGCGTTACATACCGCTCGCGGACCCAGCGGTACCACGTCCACCAGTCCTCCCCGCCGTCCTGCCTGGTCTCGCCGCCAAATCCGATCGTGCCGCGAAGAGTCTGTCGGAAACGCCATAAGTGCCTGCTCCATGCGGCGTCGACCAGAGGCACCGGCATCTGATCTGAGCCGTATGGAGTCAGAGCAACTTCGTCGCGGCGGATGTCCCAGTCCCTCACTACCTCCCCGACGATGAGGTCACGTCCCAGAGTGGTCGAGTCTGCATGTCGCGCAAACCAAGCACGACCCAGGAAGAAGGGTTCGTCGTTGCCCGGAAAACTGGCGAATCCAATGTCCATGCTGAGCCGACGACGCAGACGCTCCGTCCCGCTGCCGTCGATCATATTGAACAATTCGCTCGCGCCACCTCCCGTGAGTGACCAGGGATGGCTCGTGAGCACGCTGCGATGCATGTCCGTGACGCTGATGAAGTCTCCGTCGTAGCCCGGCTGATCGAGGTGCTCGATGATCTGTGCCCACACCAACCCCTTAGACGGGTTTGTGGGCTGACCGGGCTCACCGCGTACACCAAGAACCGCCCGAACCTGGTCGCCGACAGGCCGTCGGCGTCGACCAACAATGATCACCGTTGGCGTCCCGTGTCCGGGGATGTATGCGCCCGAGGTATCGATAACCGCGTTGAGGTCAACCGGGTTTCCAATGTCATGGCCGGCGAACAGATACTCGATGAGCTTCTTGCCGAACTCGCGCTTCATGAACGAATTGGACGTGATCTGACCGACGTACCCTGCTCCCTGGCCTTGCTCGCCTCGGATCGCGAGTCGGAATAGTAGCTCCATGAATGGCGCGGAAAGCGCGTACTTGCCAGCAGCGGAGACGTACGCAATCCGGTATAGCGCGTTGAGCGCCTTGTCCTTTGGCGTGATGTAGGGCGGGTTTCCGACGACGACGTGGTACTGGCCTGGCTGGAGGATGCCGAAGTACTCGTTGAGGTCCTCGGTGTCGTAGTTGAACGCAGCGGCGCCTTCGTCGTCGTCGAAGTCGAAGGTCTGGTCGAGGCCGCCTCGGACACCAAGGAGCGAATCGCCGATGGCGAGGCGAAACCCCATCGCAGGGACTCCGACGAGCGAGTGCTCTCCGGCCGCCTTCAGGCCAGCGACGGTAAGGCGGAACCGTGCGATGGCGACGGCAAAAGGGTTGATGTCGACACCGTGGATTGACGCCATCGCGCGACGCACACGCTCCTTGGCGTCAAGCCCGGGCGCAGCTTGGAGCCACGCCTGATTGAGTCGCTCAAACGTACCGAGCAGGAAATGGCCTGAGCCACAGGCCGGATCGATCAGCTTGAGTCGATCGAGTCCGAACTCCGCGAGCGCCGGGGTCAGCGTCTGATCGAGGATAAACTCCTCCACAAACACCGGCGTCTGCAACAACGCATAAGTCTTTTTGGCGTGTTCGGAGAGATCTTGGTAGAGATCGCCAAGAAAGCGGGTCCCCAAGTTGGGATCGGTGAAGTCGTGAATCAGAGTGCCGTCGTCATTCGTGCGGCGCCAAAACGCGATCAACGCCGTCGCGGACTCCGGGCTGATCTCTGCCGTCCACACCGGATTGTGCTTCGGGTCCACCAACGCCGTTCCAGCGGGCTGTGCTGCGAGGACGGCGAAGCCCTGCTGGAGCCAGTTGCGCCGGTTGTGGGTCGGGTTGTCCCGAAAGTAGGCGGTGAGGTTCTCTTCAGCGCGCTGTACCCGGTCGCCAGGGCCGGCGATCCAGCCAACGGCGGTCGGTAGGCCGTCGATCTTGGCGCCGGCGAGGAGATCGTTGTCCTCGCAGAAGCGAAGAAACGTCGTCGACACGATCCACGCAACGGCAGCCTGGTCGACCTCATTGTCGCGCCAATCCACCCAGGACCAGCCAGTGCGCTCGCGGCGGAACGCTTCGGCGTACTCCTGCTTCAACCGCACGCCCCAAGAGTTCGACGGGTCCTCGGCGCGCTGTTTCAGGTCAGCTTGGAGAAGCTTGAGCTGTCCCTTGAGGTCGGCGAGGAGAGCGGACGAGTCGATCACTTTCGGGCTCCTGAGGTACTGCGGGTGGTTGTGGACTCCGTGAGGAGTGAGAGATCGGCGGGCAGCTCGACCCAGCCGCTCGGACCGAGCGGCACAGGCTTGCCTTCCAATAGCGGGACGGCTTGGCTGCCCTGCTTGGCGACAAGCAGCCAACGGGCAACCGGACGCGGCGTGCCAACGTCAAGCAGAGTTGAGAGAAGCCCCGCCATGCCGTATCGCACCAACGGGCCGGCATTGACGATGAGCAACGGGTTGTTGTTTGCGAGCCTTTCCTCCCAGTTCGGTACCAGCGCCTGCTGCATAAGGCCGACGAGTCTCGACCAGTCCTCGCTGCCCTGCTGCTTGGCGTCTGCGCCGAGAACGACCTCCCAGCTTGCCCCTGCCTGGTCGGCGAGTGTGCGCGCTGCATTCACGACAAGTGACGCGATATCAAGCACGTCGACGGCGAACCGGTTCGAAAGTTCTTGTGCGGTCTTCACATATCTCTTGGGCGGCGTGGTCAGCGTGAGTGCACCATTCCGCGACAGCGACTCTTCCAGCTTCACCGCCGCCTCGGCGACTGCGACCGGCGCGAAAACAGTGAGGCCGCTGGCGGTATGCGTGGCCGACCGGGCCTCGGACGCCAGCTCGTAGATGCCGTTGTGGTTCACGATGCCAGGCAGGACCGCTGCGACGAGAGCGTCGAGTCGATGCGACGCAGCGGGGAGTTCTACCTGGGGGAAACGCGCAGCGACACTCCGCCGGACCGCGGATTCGCTGATGCGCCGGCCAGGTTTGCCGCGCAGTGCCCGTTCCACCGCCTGCTGAGGGTCAAGGTCTACCGGGTACAGCTCGTCGAACCCTGAGACAGCCGCCTTCGTCGAGACAGAAGCAGCCAACGTCAGGAGTCCACGACCAGTCAAGGCGACGACCGTTGAAGCCCCAGCCTCGCTGGCGATGTCGTGCAACGCAGCGTTCGCTGTCGCGAAGGGAACGACTCCGGCCGCGACGAGGTCGTCGGCTCGCCGCCCTAACTCGATGGCCGTCTCCGTCAGGATGTCCGCCGGCGGGAACTCTTGCCCGGACTCATCAGGATCCGCAGTTTCGCGCAGGGCGATGACGTTGGCGCGTTTTCCGATGCCTCGCCTCAGTTCCAATGTTGGCTCCGGTCTGCGCGCGTCGAACTCGTAGGCTGCGCGCAGCAGGGCGGCTCCTTGCCGGAGGCGTTCCTCGCCGTCGAGTAGAGATCCGCGCTGGGCGACCAACGCGTTCGCAAGTGACGAAACCGCCATCACTCGACCATTGCGCGCCAGCAGCGTGTCTACTTCGGTGACCACGCTGTCGATGGCAGGGCCGATCTTCTTGCCCCATACCGTGACTGCCTGATCCACGGCATGGGTGACCCGATCGCGGGTCATTCCCAGCGATTGCGCGGTATCCACCGTGGCCGGCCATTCACCTGCCGTCACATCACCAGAAAGGCCAAGGAGACGCTCGACCACTGTCTGCTCGGCACCCTTGAGCTGGCCCAAGAGCAGGGAGACGAGGCGCTCCGTGCCCATAGGCTGATCCGTGGCGACCTCTTCCGCACCGCTGAGCTGCGATCGCCAGCCCCGAATCCTCGCCTGAATCTCTTTGCGGTACGTCTCGCCGAGGCCGCGTATCGAGTTGATTCGGGTCGGGTGCACTCCTAGCAGCTGACCGACCGTCGCCACATCGAGCCGCGAGACCGCGGACAACGCCCGAGCGGACAGGCCCGCACGCTCCAACGGAGTGTCCAGCGTGGCAGCATCGGCGAGCTCGTCGCTTCCGCCCGCACCCTCTTCGTCCGTGTCGAGGGCTGCGAATACGCCCTGCCACGCGACCGCCAACTCGTCGGCGCTGCTGAACCTGGCTCCTGCATCTGGTGCGAGCGCACGCTGGAAGAGAGCCGTCAGTTGCGTCGCGACGGCAGGCTCGAAGCTCGTGGGCTCGATGATCGGCGGGTCGCTGGGATCAGTCGGGCGTCCCGCACCCTCGCCCCACCACGGAAGCTGGCCTGTTGCCATCTCGAACAGGGTGGTCGACACGGCCCACAACTCGGCGGCACGGTCGTACTTCTGGCGTCGTCCGCGACCGAGGTAGGGGTCGAGATAGCTCGGTGTTCCGGACGCGATGTTGTCGACGCTCTCACTTGCGAGCGAGAAGTCGAACAGAACCAGCGACGGTCTCCTCGTGCCGGGGTCCGGGGTGATACCCAGGTTGGACGGCTTGATGTCTCGGTGGAAGACCCCCTTGGATTCCAGGTAGATCATCGCTTCCAGCAATTGGCTGCCGTACTGCTCCAGCTGGCCCACCGTGGCCCGACCCTCCTTCGAGAGCCGCGTGGCCAGTGTTTCCTTGCCCGCGTCGGTGAGCAGAAGCGCACGTCGGTTCCCGACGTCGAGCGGCCCGGCGATTAGTCGCACCACCCGTCGGTGGTCGAGTGCTCGCAGCACGTCGGCTTCGAGCGAGAGCCTGCGCCCCGCTGATTCGGTACGCGCGACCTTGAGGACGAGCTCGCGGTCGGGATCCTCTGAGTCGGTGTCGTGGACTGCGAGTGCGACGCCGCTGGAACCCTCGCCACGGCGACTGGTCACAAAGAAGCGATCGGCGACGACGTCGTCCTTCTGCGCGTCGACGGGATCGTCGACCGGCGTCGGCTCCTCGATGTGGTCGCCTCGACGGAGGTCGTCGCTCGCGAGTCGAAGGAGGTCCAGTACTTCCTCGATGGTCGAAGGCCGTTCAGACTCGACCGCGCGGGTCGACATCGCGATGACCTCGGCAACGCTGTCAGGCATGCCCGGTGACGCTGCGCGCGGGTCGAGTGCGCCGGCCTCGGACAGGCGCTGCTCCAACTCGACGAACGTCTCCGCGGGCGGTTTACCGGTGACCACGAGATAGGCGAGGACGCCGAATCCGTACACGTCGAGCGGAATCGACGGGAGTGCGTCGACGGAGTGGCGAGCTTCGGGCGCGAGCCACAGCCAGTCGTCCTGGTCAGCCACACCCATGAGGTCGTCGACTCCAGCACTGATCGCGGTCAGACGGGAGACATTCCGGGTCGAGCTGTCGCGCTGAGCGAAGTACCAGTCGCGGATCGTGAGGTTCGGCAGGGCATCCTTGGCCGGCGTTGCCCACACCCGACGTGGTGATAGCGCTCGGTGCCGCAGATGCACGTTGTGGGCGAACCTCAGAATCTCGCCCAGCCGTATGGCCAAGGCGATGCGCTGGTCGAGATCTAAGTCGGTCCCCTCCCCCGCGATGTAGGCGTCGAGCGGGAGTTCCTTGGCGTCGTGCTCGAACACCAACGCCGGGCCGTCATCGGTTCGCTTGAAGTCGATCGGGACCGCGATACCGCCGTGGCGCAACCCCTGGGTGAGCTGAAACTCGCGTTGCGCGAGCTGCTCGATTTGCTGGCGGTCGGCCGGCGATGCCGTCGCAGGCACGTCGTACAGACGCAGCCGGCGCTTGACGTCGGGCAACGCCGGGAGGTTGACAAGCACGTCCTGCCAGTCCCGTCCCTGCGCTATCGGCTGGTCATCGGCAACGACGAAGTCACCAACCATCCGGACCTTGGGCGTCGGCGTGAAGCCGACGGCGTCACAGAGCGAGCGAACTTGCCGTGCCCGTTGGAGGTCGATCGGCTGGCGGAAGTCGCGCGGGGGCTGAGCAAGGAAGTCCGAGAGCTTCAGAAGGCGGGGCTTGGAGTTGACGTGGTACCCGTCGAGAGTCAGCACGCCAATGTCACCCGGACTGGCAATCTCGACGGTGCTGCCCTCGCCGTGCATGACGACGACGGCATGGATGTGCGGAACTTGTCGCCTCGCGGACTGGTTTGGTGTCCGATCTTGAAGGAGACTCTTTAGCCACTTGGCCTTACGGTCGGCGACAAGTCGAGGGTTTTCAACGTTTCGCTGACCGTGGTTCCAGCGCTGCGAGTTGCCCCGGATCGTGCCGTGCCAGCCCTTGAGCTCGACGAGGTACATCCCTTGGGTGGTCAGCAGGAGGACGTCGACCTCGGCGGTGCGGCCCTGGTCGTTGATGAAAGTCAGGTTCGCCCAGGCCGTGGTGATGCCATCGTCCGGGAGAAGCTCACGGAAGGCGTCGAGCGCGGCAGCTTCGGCAGGACTCGCCGGCTCACCCATGACCTTCCATAGTGGAGAGTCATGCTTCATCGCGCCCCTGCTCTGGGCACTCGGCTGGGCAATCCAAGCGCTAACAGCACCCACAACCGGTTCACTCGCCCAACCCTATCGGTGAAGTAGGCATTATGGGATCGAGTTAGTTCATCGGCTATGTAGCACCACCAGCAGACCCAACCACCCGTGCAGGCCGGCTTCCGTGAGCTAAGCGGTATCCAATTCTGTGTTTGTGTTCGCGATGAAGAATTGCGAGAGATTTTTGAAACGAGCCGGTTCCAATCCGCGCAACCTCGCCGGACAGGTGCGACACGTGGCTCTACCCCCACTCGCGGGGCAGTGGATCGAGCACACCAAGCGCACTCGTGGGACCGCATGGCCGCGTTCCCTTCGACAAACGGTACGACTAGCTATCAGTTTGCTGACACAGAACGGCCCGGCGCGCTACTGTTCGCAGAGGGCTCACAGATAAGGGGGATGGGGATGGCCTTGCCGAGGAAACCCAGGTCACATGTGGCCAGAGCGGCGACGGGGAGCGGGTGCCTGGCGCAAAAAGACCGTAGTGGCTTGTTGAACAATAATTGCCCCCGTGAGCGCTGGGACGTCGACAAATTCGACGCCTCCGTCCACGGGCCGAACAGTCAAATCAAGCGCGATACCGACGTTCCGCGCCTCGTAAAGACTGACACGACGCCGGGCGGCCATCCTCAGGTGCGGGATTGGTAGCAACTCGCCCGATTCTGCAGTGACCAATGAGCTCTAACTCCTCCACGACACACGACCTGGCGCCGTCCTTCGGCTACCACCCGGATCCCGAAAGGCTGGACCAAGCACTCGGTCGCGACCGGTTTCGTCGAGCCCTCGTAGTCGAGAATCCTGTTCGCGAACTCATCGACCGCGCTGCTGAATGCCGTGTTCTCTGGCAACCAGAAGTTTCGCTTCCCGAAGGCGTGTACTGGTTCGAAGGCATTGATGACCCGTTGCTAATGCAAGTCGTCGGTGAACCGCCCGGTGACGCGGCACTCGTGCCCTTGTACGCACTTGAAGACGGTCACCCGCTGATGAATGCGTGGTCATGGGCCGAACGGCTATGGGAACAGGCTGCGCCGGTCCCCTCTCCCCTATTCAGAGTCAACGAGGCCGCCGTCACCCACCCCGGCGACGTCGACGTCACCATCCGTGATCGCAAGTTCTTGGGTAAGGAGTGGTCGTACTCAGTCCTGGCTGAAGGCCGGTCCAAGGAGGTCACCGAGTCCAAGCTCAGACCCCAGCCCCAGCTCGACGAACCCAGTGCATGGGTGACCAGAGAACCTACGCCGGCGAGCAGATTCGGCGCCACCCTTACCCGCGCGAAGTTACTCGGCAAGTTCGCCAACACGTTGTTCTCTTTCCGGGCGACTCGGACGACCTTCCGTCCCTACCAGTTCAAGCCGGTGCTCAAGCTGTTGCAGACCGGCAAGGCCCGCCTCCTCATTGCAGATGAAGTAGGCCTCGGCAAGACGATCGAAGCGGGTTTGATTTGGACGGAACTCGAAGCTCGCCAAGAGGCAGACCGAGTACTGGTGGTGTGCCCGTCGAGCCTTCTGACCAAATGGACGGAGGAAATGGCTGACCGGTTCGGCTTCGAGTTGACCGAACTCGACACTAAGGGGCTAGCCCAGTTCCTCGATCGACATCGACAGAACCGTCTTCCGCGCAGGCATGCCTATATTTGCAGTCTCGAACGGCTGCGAATGTGGGATGGGGTGGCCGAACTTCGGGACGTCCCGCCGGAGTTCGACCTGGTGATCGTTGACGAAGCCCATTCGATGCGGAACTCCGATACGAAGAGCTACGCCCTTGGAACCGAACTCGCCGAATGGGCCGACAACCTCGTTTTCCTGACGGCCACGCCGATTAATCTGCGCCAAGAAGATCTGTTGAATCTGCTCGAACTCCTTGCGCCCGAGGACTACGGAGACATTCGCGACCTCGAGATGCGACTCGAACCCAACCGCGTCATCAATCGAATTGCAGCCCGGCTGGGCGAAAAAGGCGTACGCGGGCGAGACCTCGTGAGTTCGCTCGAAGAACTGTCAGACATGGTCCTCGGCAGCACCCTGATGCAACGTCCAGACTTCGCATTGCTGCGCGACCTCCTCGCCAAGGACAGATTGACCACCCGGGACATCGTTGATGCCAAACGGTACCTGTCCGACCTCAACACCTTGTCCACCGTCATCACCCGCACCAAGAAGGTCGAGGTGGACGACCGTAAAGCCAAGAGGAAGGAAGACCGCCGGGACGTTCAATGGACCGAAGCGGAGGAGGCGTTCTATGCGGAATACCTCGAATGGTGCCGGATGCGCGCTGACGCCATGGGCCGCCCGCTGTACTTCGCGATGCAGATGCCCCTGCGACTGGCTAGCGCCTGTCTGCCTATGGCCCGCCGTGCGGTACTAGACCCTGTTGGCTTTGGCGCCATCAAAGACGCGGATTCAGAACAGGCACCCGTGCGGCTCGAGCCGCCGACTGCATTGATGACGGCAGCGAAGGCGCTATCCGAAGGGGTTGACACCAAGTTCGACAACCTCCGGGAAGTACTTGAAACCCTGCATGCCGGGAAGCGTCGCGCGCTGATCTTCACGTTCTCCGTTCCCACCCTCGCCTATCTGAAAGAACGGCTGGGCACTGACTACCGAGTCGCCGTCATGCATGGTGGCGTCACGCGAGATGCGCGATTGAAGATCATGGCCGATTTCCGTGCCGGCCACTACGACTTCGTCCTCGCCAATCGTGTCGCCAGCGAAGGCCTCGACTTTGAATTCTGCTCGGCTGTGATCAATTACGACCTCCCGTGGAACCCGATGGAGATCGAGCAGCGTATCGGCCGCATCGACCGTATCGGCCAGCAGGAAGAAACCATCCTGGTCGTCAACTTCGTCAACGACAGCACCATCGACGAACGAATCTTGAGTCGATTGCTTGACCGAATCGACATATTCGAATCATCGATCGGGGCGCTGGAGCCGATCATCGCGGCCAGTGCACCCAAGGTTCTCCAAGCTGGGTTCGACTTCCGTCTGACAGCCGCTGAACGCGAACAAAAAGTGCACGAGATGTTGACCGCGCTAGAGGAACAGCGAGCGGGGGTCCAAGACATCTCTGATGCCTCGAGCGCGTTGCTTGTGAGCAACGACGTCGACGTCGCCGGGTTGGAAGACGATCTCATCAGAACCGGCCAATACATTGGCCAGCAGGAGCTGGCGCTGTTGCTCGATGACTGGGCTCGCATCGATGGCGCGCAGGGGGTGACTTTTCTCCGCGGCCACACGATCGAATTGCGTGGCAATCCTGCGATGGCAGCTCGAATAGACGACCTGGTGAAGTCCAAGCAGCGAACACGTCACGAGATCAACGACGCCATTGCCTTTCTTCGCAACGAGTCGCCGATGTCGCTGGTTCTCGACCAGGAGTTCGCGCGAACGAGCGGAGGGACATTGCTCACCGCGACCAATCCGCTTGTGATGGCCGCCGCCGGCGTACCGGGCCACCGCCAGGCGAGGTTCGCATGCCTGAAAATCGCGACGTCAGAGAGAGATGTCGTACCCGGTGTCTATGTTGTCGTGCTAGCGACGGCGGTCTCCGCGTCGCGGGGTGGGGACGAGATCTGGGGGTGTGCCGTGACGGATCAAGGACGCAATGCTGGAGAAGGACCAGTGAACGTGCTTCTGGCCGCGCTTGCGGAAGGCAAGCTCGAGGACGGCCCCGTGCGGCCGATCGAGCGCATCGAACGTCTCGCTGACCGCGCCATGAATCAGCTCCGCATCCGCCATCAGGCCGAACAGGACAAGCGAGACGGCGAGTTCGACGCGCTCCGAGATGCCAAGCTCATCAGCCTTCAGTCACAGTATGAACGGCGGAAAGAGGCCATCGAAAACCGCATCGCGACCGCCCGGACACGCGGCCGAGGTGATCGAACCATCGAATTGTTCCGGAGTCAGCTGCGACGGGCCACAGAACGACAGAAGATTCTCGTCGAGGAGCTCCAGAACCAGGCCCAGCCAGTCATCGGCCTTGAACCGCTGGCAGCCTGCATCGTCGACATCACTGTTCAGGCGGCGCAGGCATGACCGCAGTACCGCACAAGGAGATGGAACTCGAAGACGAGCGCACAGCCCAAAAGCAGTACCGAAAAGTGCTGCAGGAGAAAGCGAAGGCGCCAGTTGCCTTCAGTGGTCCTGCGAACCTCCAGTGGACCGGCGACGGTATACCCAAGTTTCGGAAAGTTGCCGACGGTGACCTCGTGGGACGGGTAGCGCTCATACGGCCGGACGAAGATCTCCTCGACGGCGGGACGGATTATTACATCGGAGATACCTTCGCGAAAGTCAACGGCATCTACGTTTATGGATGGTCAAACCCGATCGCCGCCACCTTCTTTCGAGGGTCCTCAGAGCATTACCTGTGCAACGATGTCGCAGTTGTTCGAGCGCTCGATGTTCAGAACGGCCAGGTCGAAGACTTCGTCGATGAGATCGTCCGGAAGGATGCGCCCGACCGACCGTTCACTAAGCGCGGATTGACCATCCCGGCTCCTCCGGCGGGGCCAAAGCTGTCCCCGCCTCGTCCTGCTCCGACTACCAGCACGACGACGCCCGAACCGACGATCAGCGGGCGACAGAATTCAGCCGGAGCGCCGGTACCGAAATCCGAGAACAACGACCTCACTCCGCTGCGGGCTGAACATCTGCTGCGAGAACGTCTACGCGCTCCGCGAACCAAGAGTCTTGCCCCTGTGCTTTCTACGTTGCAGCCTGACCAGTATGACCTGGTCACTGTGCCAGCGATGGACAGCATGATAATTGAAGGTCAGCCCGGAACCGGCAAGACGATCGTGGCTGCACATCGCGCTGCCTATCTGGTCGATGAGGAGACCCCGCCAGAGAACACGCTTGACGGGTCCGTGCTCGTTGTTGGTCCCACGTCGGGTTACTCGCGACACGTGCGGGATGTCGTCAGACGACTGGCCGGCCAAACGGATCGGATCCGGGTGATGTCACTGCCTGAACTGATCAATCACATCATTGGCGTCAATCAACCGCCTCGGTCCCACTACTCGCGCAGATGGCAGGACGTCGACTGGCGTCTTGCGAAGTTTGCACGCTCGGCTTTGAGCAAGCTCAAGGCCGCGAAAGGCGTTACGCCCGAACCCGAAGCGATCTACGAATATCTCAGGAAGAATGCCGGATCGGTAACACGAGATGAAGAGTGGACCCGTTACCTACGCGACTTGCCGCCGTACAAAGAGGCCGTTAGTAACGGAATTCACGGTGTGCTCGTGGCATTCATCAAATGGGAAGTCAAGCGCCCACCCGACTTGTCACGCGTCGAGCATGTGATCGTCGACGAAGCACAGGACGTGACGCCACTGGAATGGTTGCTGCTCGATGAGATCAACGAAGCCGACGCCTGGACGATCCTCGGCGATCTCAATCAGCGCCGTTCCGACCACACGCTGCCCAGCTGGAGGCAGGTCTTAGATGTGATCGCGATCGATCCAGACACGCCTGTTCGCCGTATGAGACGTGGATATCGATCGACCAAGCCGATCTTGGAATTTGCAAATCGACTGCTGCCACGAGACCAACGAAAGCTGTTCGCAGTCCAGGAAATCGGACCAGTGCCCAACCCGCGCAAGGTGCCGCCGAAAGACCTTGCAGACGAGACGGCCCTCGAGATCGAGCGCCTTCTCGGCGCGTATCCCACCGGGACTGTTGCGGTCATTGCGGTAGACCCTGAACCGACCACCAAAGCTCTACGTGCACAGAGCTGGATGAGTTCGCGACATCATCTACACGTATGGGAACGAGGTGGGCACGAGGTGGCAGTCCTATCGATCAACGAAGCGCGAGGCCTAGAGTTCGACGCGGTCCTCGTGATCGAACCGTCGCAGTTTCCCGAGAATGTCGGGCGTCAAGGGCCTCTTTACACAGCCTTGACGCGGGCGAACCGGGAGCTGGCCGTGCTTCATTCGAAGCCGCTACCCGAGAAGCTTCGGCGATGATCACGCACCTGTCGATGCGCGTACCGTGGCGTGATCAACCGTGGGATCATCGCGTGTGCGCGCATCCTCTCGACAACTCATCGTGCCTTCTACTCAAGGGCATCGGCGACAAACGCGACGACGACTTTGAAATGGCCCATGCCCTTGAAGACATCGGTCAGCTCGACGGTATTCCATGCGTGAGCGAGCGCGGAACGTTCATGTCCTCCAATGGATATCAGATTACGAAGACGCACCCCTACAGCTATAACCAAGCCCTGAAGGGCCACCTCGAGCCGACCGTACTCAGCATGCCGGCCTATTCCTTCGAGGCAATCCCATACCGCTGGCTTGGACGCGAGACGTTCGAATCGGAGTTGTGGCATACCTGGCGGGCCGACTATGACCCCGACGCGGAGGAACGCGCACTCCGGGCTTTAGGGATGAAGAAAACGAACTGGATCATGGACGGCCGGAACCAGCAGGCCATCATCCGAGCATTCTTCGAACCGGTGGTAGCCGAGGCAAGCCTGGTCTTCACGTATCTGAAGCACTCACCGTTCCAGGACGAAAGAACCGACCGACTGCTCGTCGGGGCAGCGATGATCGAATCCATCGCACCTCCGGGGTTTTGGAAGCAGTCCGGCGATCAGCCCTTCGACTCGTCGATGTGGGAGACGAAGATCGTCCACTCGCTACGGCCGGATCAACAACACGGTGTGCTGCTGCCCTATCAACAACTCATCGAGAAGCTGGACGCGGGTGCGGACATCTCGCACGCGTTGGCGTGGGCACCCGAAGGAAAGACCGTTGAATTTTCCTACGTTACTGAACATGTGAGCAGTGACATCGCGATCGATGCCCTCGGTTCGCTGCGATCTGCCGCTGAGGGAATGCAAAACCTCGGGATCGAGGTACCGTCCTCGGCTCTGTCGTGGATCGACGCTCAAATCCATCGCCTTTGGGATGAGCGCGGAGCGACACCAGGTCTCGCCGCGGTACTGGCCCATCTACACGTCAGGCACGCACATCTCGTTGCCCGTGAGTTGTGCGAGGCCAGCACCGACCCTTGGCAAGCTTTGGAGCAGGGCTTCGCTAACGATGTGTGGCCTGATAGCCTGCGCGGAACCATCCTGCCATCCGTCGGGGCCGAATGGAAACATAGCGAAGACAATACGCGTACGGTACTGAAGCTCCTGTCGACAATGGATCTTCGCCCCGACCAGATCGCGTTAGTGATGTCCGGAAGCGCCGCGGGTGACCTGGACCCTGTTGAACTTCTTGATGATCCGTATCTCGCCGCAATTTGCACCTACACGGATCTTGAACGGATTGATGTGCGTACCGTCGACCGCGCGCTGTTCCCTGCGGCCCATGCGCGCTGGAGCTCGCTAGTACCGGATCAATGCCAGATGACAGACAGTCGTGACAGCCGACGCGTCCGCGCATTCATGACGGAAGGCTTGCGAGTAGCCGCAAGCGCCGGTCACACTGTTGTGGCTCAAGCCACCCTCATCAATTGGATGAAGGGGCTTGATCTCACCGAACCTATCGACGTCAGCCCTGCCTTGCTCGCCGGGCTGCAGTTGGATACGGATTCCCTCGGCGATTCCGATGAGTGGCAACCCTTCTATGGAGCGGTCCTGGGTGACGGTGAAAGTGCCTACAAGCTGCTTGAATTGGTCGACGCGAAGCAAAAGATCCTGGAATGGATCCAGCCGCGCTTCAAGGCGTCGCCATTCGATGGCGAATTCGACGCCCGAGAGAAGATCGACGCAATTCTTCTGGCCAACGGCCATCCGGAGGCTGCAGACGAAGACGAGGACGCCGCCCGACGCGAAAAGGCCGCTGGACTGGAAGTGCTCTTCCGATCGCGACTCTCGGTCCTGATCGGACCTGCAGGTACCGGGAAGACGACGCTTCTTGAGGCACTATGCAATCTGCCCTCGGTGTCCAACAAAGGGGTCCTACTGCTGGCGCCGACAGGCAAGGCCAGTGTTCAGCTACGCACCAAAGTTCGCCGTCCGGCGGCCACGCTCGCGTCATTCCTCGTCAAGAAACGCGGATATGACCCCGATCGCGACATATACCGCCAGGTTGACCCGAAGGAGGCTGTCGACGCCGGTCTAGTGGTGATCGATGAAGCATCAATGTTGACCGAGGAGATGCTCGCCTCAACGCTATCTGCGCTAGGGAACGTACAGAGACTCGTCCTTGTCGGAGACCCGCAGCAGCTACCGCCGATCGGGGCCGGACGGCCCTTCGTCGATCTTGTCAACTATCTTCGTCCCGCGACATTCGTCGGTTCCTCGCGGGTCGGCCCCTCCTACGTCGAGCTGACCGTATCGCGTCGGCAGGGCGGTAGTAGTCGCGACGACGTTCTGCTTGCACAGTGGTTCGGCGACGGTGAACTCGGTGCAGGCGCGGACTCGGTGTGGGAGCGACTTCGGGCGGGAACCACTTCGCAACATCTGGAACACCGCAATTGGCGCAATGGCGACATCGTCGGCTCGATCGACGAAACCCTCGACGAGCTGATCGATTGGGACGCCCATGAAGACCGCGAGATTGCTTTCAAGCTCAGTTACGGTGGCACGCTCAGTAAGGATGGCAAGTACCTCAATTGGCCCACCGGCAAGGGTGGGGCCGGCGATAGGTCTGAGCGCTGGCAGATTCTGAGCCCGTACCGTTCGCGAGCGTTCGGGACCGTCGAAATCAACCGACACATCAAGCGGACGCTGCGAACGACCGATCTCAGTTTGGCGTTCAGATACCGGGGCTGGCGAAATCCTAAACCGATCGGTCCGGAACAGATCGTCCGCGGCGACAAGGTCATGCAGACGCGAAATGACTCGCGTGCGAGGGCTTATCCTCCCGACACGGGTCTGAATTATGTCGCCAACGGCGAGATCGGCGTCGTGGTCGGCCGCTGGGGGGACAAATTTGGGCTGCCTGCAAATGTGGAATTCTCCTCACAAGTCGGCGCCACCTACACCTACTGGCCTTCTAGCGCCGATGACCCGCCGCTGGAGCTGGCTTGGGCGGTTACCGTCCATAAGTCGCAGGGCTCGGAGTTCGGCACGACAGTTCTGGTTCTACCCAAACACACGCGGGTTTCGCGTGAACTGCTGTACACCGCCCTGACCCGTCAAGAAGACCGGGTGATCATTCTTCATGATGGGACGATCGACGATCTCGTCGAACTCGCGCACCCGCGGTACTCCGAAACTGCCCGGCGGCTAACCGACCTCTTCGTCGCGTCAACCCCCTATGTTTTCGAAGTTGATGGTGTACCACAACCGTTCGACCGCAACCTCATTCATGTTGCAGTCAACGGTCAAATGGTCCGGAGCAAGAATGAGGTGATCGTCGCCGACATCCTCGAAAAGGTTGCATCAGGTAGGTGGAGATATGAGGTGCTGTTGACGGGCGACGACGGCTCCTGGTGCAGGCCGGATTTCACCATTACCCGTCCGTCCGGCGTACCCGTCTACTGGGAACACTTGGGCAAGATGAACCAGCCGTCCTACGCCAGGCGATGGTCGGAGAAACTCAAGTGGTACCGCACCAATGGGATATCGCCGGCGCTGGACACCACGGGCCGCCCGTTGGACAAGATCGAGGAGGGCCCGAACGGCATCCTAATCTGGACCGATGACGCTGAAGGCGTCGATATTCCTGCATGGACTGAGATGGCTCGGGCGACGCTAGGACCGGCCGGCGCGCCAACCCAGCGTCGTCGTAGCGGCAAAGTCGTGAAGCGTTCGTGAGGGTGTTCTCTTGAGTTAAAACTGGCACACGACGGCAATTGTTGCCGTTGACCGTTCCTGGATCAGGTCGACTGAGTCGATATAGTTCGCTGCTGGCCCAAAGTATTATCCCGCAACACGGATGACGAAGGCGTCGATGTTTTTCTTGTCGAAGTCAACAGTGTCGTTCACGCATGGCACGCGACCGTCGTCGCACAGCATCCTGAGTCATTTACTGAGAACGACGTTGACAAGCGCAGCGCCTACTTCGCAGATCTGATCAATCACATTTGGCCAGGCCCCGAGCATGAGCAACCTCTACAGCCCGGCGTCACTGCCCAAGCCTCTCCATCGCAGAGCGACACCACCGGTTCATCCGTCTTTCCCTCGACGGAGAGCACTGACCCGCCGACAATTTGCGAATCGATCCGCGAACTTCTGCGCAGCGGTTTGAACACGAGCGAGACCTCGAATCGCCTCGGCGGTGGCAGAAATCTTTGGCTAGACGTCCTCGAAGAAGACGCACACCTCGCCGGCGAGGTCCTCGAACGCGAACCACACCCCGAGGATGCGGTCGCCCTGCGCGACGAACGTAATCTCCGATGGGAGAAGATCGCTGCGCGTCTCTACGGAAACTCGCGACGCACGAACGAAGCTAAGCAGCTTTACGATCAAGCCAAAGGCGAGGGAGCCGCGCGGCGCTCGTTCACCGGAAAGGGCCGCTTGTTCCCGGACATGGAGACGTGACCAGGCGCCCGGCCAGCGTTCAATCCCCGCTACCTTCTCCCCATGACCATCCTGGCCGCAGTGATCGTCGTCGTGACGCTGATCGTCATGACCACCGGCCGCCAGCCCGCGGTGTTGGCACTCATCTGCGCGCTGGTCGTCGCCGGACTGGCCGGCATCGCCACCCCGGCTGAACTGTTCGCCGGGTTGTCCAACGGCGGCGTCATCACCATCGCCGCCATGCTCGTCATCGCCAAAGGTGTGCTCTACACCGGCGTCATCACCCGCGTCACCTACCGCCTGCTCAACGGAGTCACCACCGCCACCCAGGCCCTTGCCCGGCTCGTCCCACCCGTCGGCGTCGCCTCCGCGCTGATCAACACCACCCCGATCGTCGCGATGCTCATCCCCGCCGCCAAGGAACTCGAACGTCAATCCGGCGTCCCCGCCCGCGGGGTGCTGCTGCCCATCGCGCACGCCACCACGCTGGCCGGTTCGGCCACGCTGATCGGCACCAGTTCCAACCTGCTGATCGCCGGCATCGCCGATCCGGCCGGCGTCGAGCTGACGATGTTCAGCTTCGTGCCGATCGCCGTCCCAGTCGCTCTGGTCGGCTGGGCCGTCCTGTTCCTGCTCGCCCCGCGGATGCTGCGCGGGGCCACTGAACACAAGGAACGAAAGCTGGAGTGGCGCGCCGAGATCCCCGTCGCAGCGCACTCCAACGCCGTCGGACGCACCGCCGCCGCCCTCGGCGTCGCCACCACCCCGGACTTCGAGCTGCTCGAGATCCAGCGCTGGGGTGAAGCCGTCGACGCCGACGAACCGATCCAGGCCGAGGACGTGCTGGTCTACCGCGCCACCGAATCCGGGGTGCGCACGCTGTGGGCCAGCCCCCGCTTCGGGCAGGCACCGCAGGATCTGTACATGGTGTCCATCTCCACCGACGAGCAGAAGTCGGTGCGCGACCTCGAGGTCGACGACAACATCGAGGTCATCGCCGCCCAGACCACCAAGCTGCTGCGCGATGCCCCCGCCCGTCCCGGCGAGATGTGCCTGGTCACCGCCCGCTCGGTCGAAAAGCTCGCCGACAACCCGCTCGTCGGGCTGTGGCAGAAGGTGGCCGGCAAGGCCCCGCAGACCCGCAAGACCTGGATCGCGCTGCTCATCCTGCTCGCCGTCGTCACCTCTGCCGCGCTCAACCTGGCCCCCATCGAACTGATCGCCGTCACCGGGGCCACCCTGATGGTTGTCACCGGCGTGCTGACCCCGCGCTCGGCGGTGCGTGCGCTGAACTGGAACATCCTGGCGATCATCGCCGGCTCCGTCGGCCTGGGCGTCATCGTCGTCAACAGCGGCCTCGGTGACATCATCTCCTCGGCGATCCTGTCGCTGTCCACCGGCAGCGCCGCGCTCGTGGTCCTCGTCATCGCCGTTGGCACCACCATCTTGACCAACATCGTGTCCAACGCCGCCGCCGCGGCCATCCTCACTCCCGTCGCGCTGACCGTCGCCGACACCACCGGCCTGGACCCGATCCTGCTGCTGACGCTGATCGGCACGTGCATCTCGTTCACGTTCATCAACCCGTTCAGCCACCAGTCCAACCTGATGGTGATGAAGCCCGGCGGCTACTCCACCGCGACGTTCGTGCGCTTCGGCATCCCGCTGATCCTGGTCTGCGTGATCACCGCGTTCCTGGTGGGCTGGGGCCTGCTGTCGTTACGTTGAGACCGCGCCCACGGCGGGGAAGTGCGAGTGGAGTTCGCCGTGAGTGCGGTATGAACGAGGCATGGACGTAGCGTTGGGGCCGTCGGCCGACGCGGAGTTCGCCGAAACAGTCTTACGGAAACTGCTGCAGCGCATCGAAAAAGCCAACTCGGAAGGGTGCGGACCGTATCTGGTCTCGCTCGCCTGGACCGCCGGGCCGATGTTCCACGTCGTCTACACCGCGCCGCCGTCGGACCGGACCTGGGGGCTGGCCCGAGACACCACCGAATCGGTCGTCGATCCCGGTCCATGGGCGAACGACGACGGGGCTGCCCGGTACTACTACTTGGTGGACTTCGAGGAGAACCAACCTTCGAATTCTTTACGCCGCCCCGGCGACGACGATTCCATCTGGTGGTCATTCACGGGACGACCTGCCCGAGCGGCCCTCCGATCTTCCGGAGGACACGCGGTACCGGGCGACAGCACCACCAAATCCGCCCAACGCCAATCAACGAATCCACACGGAGCCACGCCGGTACGGGAACCGCTTCGAGTAGATCGTCAGGCCGACAGGTCGAACTTCCCTTCGGTCAGACGCCGTGGCGCTCGGCTGTCAACCAGTTCGTCACGGTGCTCAGGATGTTTCCAGTAGTGGCGCACCAGCCAGTACAGCGCTACACCTTTCGGAACGTAGAGGGGAAGGCCGCTCACCACTTCCTCCGTGCCCTCGCGCAGGCACAGCACCACTGCCTTTCCGCCTTGATTCGCCGTGGTGGTGGACGCGACATCGCGCACGTCAACGACGTCATTCCACTGCACTACACGCGTCTTGAGAACATCTGCGATCTCGATCCTCGTCGGCGTGAACTTGAGATAACCGGTTCCGCCACGGCGTATTCCAGCGGCCAGTGCCACGACGGCGAGCAGGGCGAGCGCCCAAAAGGCCACTGACACCGCGATCTGAATGCCACGAGTTGTGGAAAGGTCGAGCTCACCGCGTGACAACAGGACAGCGAACAACGGTGCCGCCGGTATAAGCATGGCCATCACCACGAAGTAGCCCACGCTGAGGCGTTTGTCCGGTCGGAACGTCAACCCAGACGAGTCGCTCGAAACACGCTGCCGCGCCCCGCCCACCGCCACGGCGAGGTACGCGGCCACCAACAGGAACGGTGTTCCCAATGTCGCCCACCAGAGGACCGCGGTGAGGTAGCTGCCCTCGTAGACAGCCACCAGCCCTCTGACGACCACGTAGCAGAACGCGACGGCCAAAACCACTTTCAACGGCAGTGCGACCTTGCCGGTTCTTGCCCAGTTCCCCGGCTCGGGGAGCCTCAGTTCGGGCATACGACATCACCGATGAACTTGCCCAACTCGACGCCACCGAAGGCCCCGATCCCGCCCCCCACAGTCAGTACGTCAGGGTTCCAGCTCTGCAGCGTCGGTCGGGAAGGCAGCACGGTAGTTGATTGTCCCCCAGCTCCCGAGAGTGACGGCGCACCAGTTGCTGAGTACGCGCCTTCCGAGCGGATGAGCTCGGGCTGGCGGTAGCACGGCCCGAAGGCTCCGATTGACATTGGCGCTGCGCTCAGCGCGGAAAAGTTCGAGTGGCGAACGCTCTGGCTGCAGTATGAACGAAGTCCCTAGTCAGCCCGAGGTGTTGGCGTCGCGCCACGCCTGCCAGATGTCGGGGCGGAGCCGCCCGCGGTCGGGTACATCCAGGCCCGCAGAGCGTGCCCAGGAGCGAACCTCGGCGGTGCTGGGTTCCGGCGTTGCGGCGGTGTCCGTCACGGGGGCGATATCGATTCTGGGAGACGACGTACGCTGCAGTGCAGCGGCTTCAGTACTGGCCCAGTCATGGGCCGCGGCGAGGAACCGGTAGGTCCATTCCTCGGCGAGAGGACGGGTCTCGCAGAACACGATAGCCACGTTGGGCCAGCGGATCTGCAGTTCGGCCAGCCCGTCTGCGACCACCGCGGGCCGGACCCGATCGAGCTTGAACAGCTGTGAGTAGCGGTCCTCCACCACCACTGCCGCGCGCGGCAGCGCGGCCAGATCGGCGACCTGGTAGCGCAGCTTGCCACCGGTGAGGCTGCCGACCAGATCGGCCAGCGATTTGCGTTCGACACTGGCGACCAATTCGCCGTCGGCGAGCACGCCGTAGTCGCCGCACGGGAGCGCCCGCCGCACGGAGGAGACTTGCTGGGTACCGAACCGGTAGGGGTAGCGCTCGTGGGCGTCGACGAGGATCTCCAGTTCAGCGATGCCATGTGCGCGGGCGGTGGGGGTGCGCACGTTCGGACGAGCCTGCTTGCGAGTGCGTGGCGCCTGCCAGAACACCGCGTCGCGGCCCCGCGCGGTGGTGAACACCAACTGGGAGCGGTTCTCCCGGGCTCGCTGCGCGATCACGTCGATGGCGGCACCTCGGCGCTGGCAGGACCGCAGCGGGAGCCGTTCGACGATCTCCGCATCGGTGGGCCACTCGTGCAGCCCGACCGGATAGCAGTACAGCGCCTTGACCCTCGGCCAGGTCCCTGAAGTCCGAAACACGAGGTCGCCGCCAGGCAGCGGAACGCGCAGCAGGTAGGGCAGCCGGGAGTCCTCATCCGGGTTGAGCGCGATCAACAACTCGGCCACGACCCCGAGTCTGCCCCAATCTGCAAGGGAACCGGCCTCCGACCCGCGCCGCGGTTCACGCCGGCTCGAGGCGGTGTGTGATCACTCGCAAACTCAGTTCCATCCAACGAGAGGATGCGCGAAACATGTCGGGGCCACAGATCGGCTAGTTCGCGGGCAGGAATCGGCCAACATGTCGCATCCTTGGATTTCGGCGACGGACATCTGAATGCCCGAAAGAATGTCAGAACCCCTGGCTATCCTCTGCCAACGGGAGGGACCGATGGACGACATTGCAGCGCCGATCACTCGCGAGAAGGTGCGGGCGCTCACCCTGAAGTGGGCTGATGACCCAGATTCAGTGGCTGAGATCGAGCACGACGGGTTCAACGACGACCAACAAAGTGGCGGTTTCGCGTTCCAGTGCGATCGCGGGCTGCTCGTCTACGGATTCGACGGCTTCAGCAGGTCGTCGCGCTACCCCGGCGATGACGCGAGCAGGCGCGACGAGGTGGAGCAGTACTGGCACCAGAGTCAACAGCGAAACTGGGCCGTCGCGGCCGTGCAGGAGTTCCGCGATGACGACGCCGGCTACGCGGCTTGGCTCGACGCCAATCCCGACGCCTACGTGGTCAACATCAGCCGCAATTACTACACGTCCGACGCGCGTCTGCACCGCGCCGATTGCCGGACGCTCACGGCTCAGGTCTCACGTGGCGTCGGGCTGACCGGACCGTACGTGAAAATCTGCGCGGCCTACCTCAACGAACTCGAGCAATGGATGGCCGACCAGGTGGGGAAGCCGATTCTTTGGTGTGGGACCTGCGCCCCAGACAGCCTCCCCAGGCAATCCGCTCTACCCGTATCGCGGGTCGCACCTGAACCGACTGGGCTGACTGTGCCCGCCGTTCCAGCCGGCGGGCGGTCGATGTTCTCCGGACCGGTGGCGGGCAGTGCGGTAGTCGAAGCCTGGGCCGCCGAATACATTCGCTTCGAGCACCGCCCGGCGTGGCAAGAGCAGCTGCGGACTGAGATTCGCAGCCACTGCCGCCAGCTGGAACGATCGGACGGAGATGTGCTGCACGCTACGTTCTTCGGCGCCAAGCATCCTCGTGCTGACGTTGAGAATCTCGTGCTCTACTACATCGACTCGTTCAGCGGCGTTGGCCGCGACGGGATCCGCGTCGAGTACGGCGGCCCAGATGCGCCGCCGGGTCCCGACGGCGACTATCAGTACTGTTACCGCTACTCACTCGCGCCCAGCTCGGATGACTTCGTCCACCGGCAGCAGGTACGCCCGCTAGCGTCGTTCGACTGGACCGATCTCAAAGATAAGACACTTGCGCACATTTGGCTGGCACTGGCCCGACGCCGACTCCTCGGTGAGGTCAACGCTGCCGAACGGGTGCTCGCGCCCGAGGCATCATTCGCGGTCAAAATAGAACTACGCCCTCCGCATGGGGGGCGGACGCGGGTGAACGCCGACTTGATGAAGGCAGTCTTCGACGGCGTGATCTGCGCATTCCAGGCGCAGACGAGTACCAAGGACCTGGCAGAGACCATGGCGCGGCTCGCGAAGTTCCTGCAGATAACACCCGAAGAAGTCGAACAGTTGCTGTGCGATCAAGAAGGCGCGGTGATCGGGTCTGTGCCACGGCTCGTCTACCCCCGCGGGGCAGGAGTGCAGTGGAACCCTTCGGACGATCGCTGCTTCGCAGGGGAACTACTACCCGCTGAGATGGAACCGGGCGGTACCTGCTGGGCGATCAAAGGTGAACTCGTCGAGATCGACTATGGTTCAACTGATTCGCACTGAGCACCAAGACGGCGGGGCCACATACCCGTTAGGTGACTAATCTGGGGCCACCAGGGAGACCAGTTCAGTCCCCTCGTTCGTCAGTTGGACCAGGGTGCCGTCGATGTTCCAGACGCGGTCCAGTGAGTCGACTCGCTTCGGAAGCGTCCACAACCGCTCGCACGAACGCATATCGCTAGCCGTCACGAGCACCTCGGCGCCCGGGTTCTGGACCTCGAAAACCAATGTCGACCCGTCAGTGCCGATGTAGTTGTGCATCAGGTAATCGCAGACAGATCCTATGGCGGTCCCGTCGCGCATGTCGTAAAGGTGCAGCTCCGGGAAGGCCAGACTGTTGCCGGCATCGACCATCAACGTTGTTCCGACAAGATACAGAGTGCCACCTGGGACTTCGATCAGTGGCTGCCCTTGAGTCGTGAACACCGTATTCTGATTGTCGGAAGTCGGTCCGATCACCGGTAGATCGACCGGACTGTCGCCGGCGCTACCACGCCCATCGTATTCCCCCAGGCGCTTACCGCTCTCGTCGAAAAAGGCGATTTCGGCGGGTATCCCGTCAGGATCGTTCACTTCAGCGACAAATCCGCCGGTGTAAAAGACCGGCTTCCCGAGTGTGTAACCCTCATCGATCTCGGGTTCGATCACCTCGCCGTCCGCGA
>CAXEZH010000302.1:0-3059 GCA_964000695.1 uncultured Mycolicibacterium sp.
ACGCCGATCGCCCAGTACGTCTACTCCACCGGCACCGCGGCCGGCAAGCGCGTCCAGGCCCTCGGTGGAGCCAAGAACCACGCCGTCATCCTGCCTGACGCCGACCTCGATCTGGCCGCCGATGCCATGGTCAACGCCGGGTTCGGTTCCGCGGGCGAACGCTGCATGGCCATCTCTGCCGCGGTCGCGGTCGGGCCGATCGCCGACGACCTGGTCGCCAAGATCGCCGAACGCGCCGCCACCATCAAGACCGGCGACGGCACCAAAGACTCCGACATGGGCCCGCTGGTTACCCAAGCCCACCGCGACAAGGTCGCCTCCTACATCGACGCCGGCGAAGCCGACGGGGCCAAGGTCGTCCTCGACGGCCGCCAGGTCACCCCCGACGGCGGCCAGAACGGCTTCTGGCTCGGGCCCACCCTGCTCGACAACGTCACCCCGGCCATGAGCGTCTACACCGACGAGATCTTCGGCCCCGTGCTGTCGGTGGTGCGCGTGGACACCTACGACGAGGCCCTGGAGCTGATCAACACCAACCCCTACGGCAACGGCACCGCCATCTTCACCAACGACGGCGGCGCGGCGCGGCGGTTCCAGAACGAGGTGCAGGTCGGCATGGTCGGCATCAACGTCCCCATCCCCGTACCCATGGCTTACTACAGCTTCGGCGGATGGAAGAACTCCCTGTTCGGCGACAGCCACGCCCACGGCATGGACGGTGTGCAGTTCTTCACCCGCCAGAAGGCCATCACCACCCGCTGGCTCGACCCTTCTCACGGCGGGCTCAACCTCGGTTTCCCCACCAACTGACCCCCTTGCACCGCGAGCGCGCGCGTCTGTACGCCGACACGCCGTAATCTGTGGCATTGAGCGCGCGCTCGCCCGGCACGAACGGAACGGAACCCACGCAGTGACAACCACCTTCGAAGCTCTGCCCACCGGCGAGGACCTCGACACCGCGATCGCGCGCGGGCAGCGGGCCTACGAGCTGGATCGCAAGCACGTCTTCCATTCGTGGTCGGCGCAGGCACAGATCAAGCCGATGACCGTGCTCGCCGCCCAGGGCTCCTACTTGTGGGACGGTGACGGCAACAGGCTGCTCGACTTCTCCTCGCAGCTGGTGAACACCAACATCGGTCACCAGCATCCGAAAGTCGTTGCCGCCATTGCCGAACAGGCCGCCAAGCTGTGCACGATCGCACCCCAGCACGTGAACGACGCCCGGTCCGAGGCGGCGCGGCTGGTCGCCGAACGCACCCCGGGTGATCTGAACCGGATCTTCTTCACCAACGGTGGCGCCGATGCCGTCGAGCACGCGGTGCGCATGGCGCGGCTGCACACCGGCCGCTACAAGGTGCTCTCGCGCTACCGCTCCTACCACGGCGGCACCGACACGGCGATCAACCTGACCGGCGATCCGCGCCGCTGGCCCAACGACTACGCCAGCTCCGGGGTGGTGCATTTCAACGGACCGTTCCTGTACCGGTCGACGTTCCACTCCGAGACCGAGGAGCAGGAAACCCAGCGCGCGCTCGAGCACCTCGAGCGGCTGATCCAGATGGAAGGCCCGGACTCGTTCGCGGCCATCATCCTGGAGTCGGTGCCGGGCACCGCGGGCATCATGGTGCCCCCGCCCGGCTACCTGGCCGGCGTGCGCGAGATCTGCGACCGCTACGGCATCGTGTTCATCGCCGACGAGGTGATGGCCGGATTCGGCCGCACCGGAAAGTGGTTCGCGATCGACAACTTCGACGTGGTGCCCGATCTCATCACCTTCGCCAAGGGAGTGACGTCCGGCTACATCCCGCTCGGCGGGGTCGCCATCAACGAAGCCATCTACTCGACGTTCGCCGACCGGGCTTATCCGGGCGGGCTGACCTACTCCGGCCACCCGCTGGCGACCGCCTGTGCCGTCGCCACCATCACCGCGATGGAAGACGAAGGCATGGTGGACAACGCCGCCCGCATCGGCACGGACGTGCTGGGGCCCGGTCTGCGCGAACTCGCCGCCCGGCATCGCAGCGTCGGGGAGGTCCGCGGCCTCGGAGTGTTCTGGGCGATCGAGCTGGTGGCCGATCAGAAGACGCGGGAACCGTTGGCGCCGTACGGCGGTTCCAGCCCGGCCATGGCCGCGGTGCTGGCCGCATGTAAGTCCGGCGGGCTGCTGCCGTTTGCGAATTTCAACCGCATCCACGCGGTGCCGCCGTGCAACGTGACCGACGACGAGGTGGCCGAGGGGCTGCGCATTCTCGACTCTGCCCTCACTGTCGCCGACGAGCACGCGGTCTGATCTGAGCTGTTTGGTTGCCTGAACCAAGCTGATTCAACGCGCCGCGTCGTCGCCTAAGCAGTGAGAAAGGCGATCCAACGCGCACCGTTCCGCCGCCCACCCAGGGTGAGGGTGACGTCGCACCCGGTGATGTGCGGGCGCGCAGTGCGCGGTCGCGTTCGTGTTCCACACCGCACCAGACCGGCGCGAGGTCGACATCGCCTCTCGCCAGAGGCTCCCCTCACCAATAGGCCCGCATACCTTCCTCAGAGCTCTGTCCTGCCAGAGCACCACACCCCTCGGCCGGCACCCGTTTTTGTCGGTGGTCGAATGTATGTTCGAATCATGTCGGGTGTGGTGTTGTCGGAGGCGGTCGCGGCGGTGCGCGCCGCGGTCGACGCCGCGGCCGGCGCGGAGGTGGATCTGCTGGGTCGCGCGGATCTGGTGGACGCCCTGGATGAGTTGGAAACGGTGTGGTGTCAGCTGCCGGCGCTACGGAACCGGTTGTTGGCCCGTCTGCAGGTCGAGACCACCGCCAAGGAGATGGGCGCGCGATCGTGGGCGCAGGTGTTGTCGGTCCGGTGGCGGATCTCGACCGCTGAGGCCGGGCGGCGTTTGGGTGAGGCGGCGCTGCTGGGGCCGCGCCAGTCGATCACCGGGCAAACCCTGCCACCGGTGCTGCCCGTGACCGCGGCCGCGCAGGCCCGCGGGGTGATCAACACCGAGCACGTCACCGTGATCGCCAAGGCGGTGGCCAAGCTGCCCGGTTTCGTCGACGCCGCCACCCGCG
>CAXEZH010000303.1:0-12786 GCA_964000695.1 uncultured Mycolicibacterium sp.
GACATCGCCCCGGCGCCGTGCGCGACTCGGCCCACCGCCGTGCATGACTTGGCCCGGCGCCGCTCACGACTTGGCCTGGCGCCGTGCATGACGTGCCTGGGCGCCCTGCATGGCTTGGCGCTGCTCCCAGTCCGCAACGGTTTCTGAAATCGTCCGGCGACCCGGTGGTCTGGCCTAGGTTGGTGGTCGTGTGCACCCGTGTGCTGTGGAACTCGAACGACCTGGCGGTGCTGACCGGACGGAGCATGGACTGGCCGGAATCCACCGAACCGCTGATCGTCGCGTTTCCGGCCGGTCGCCGGCGCGACGGGGGAGCGCTGGCCGGCGTCGACGTGGTACCCCGTAATCCGCTGCGCTGGACCAGTCGCTACGCGACATTGGTCACCTCGGTGTACGGCCTCGGCGGTATCGACGGCTTCAACGAGAAGGGCCTGGCCGGTCACGGGTTGTACCTGCAGAGCACCGACTTCGGGGTGCGCAACCCGGCCGAACCGGGGGTACACGCGGGCATGTGGCTGCAGTACCTGCTGGACCAGGCCGCGACCGTGTCCGAAGCGCTGGCATTGATGGACGGCCTGGACGTGGTGATGGTCGGCGCGCACGGCCACGACGCCACCATCCATCTGGCTCTGGAAGACGCCTCCGGGGATTCGGCGATCATCGAATTCGACCACGGCACTCCGGTCGTGCACCACGGCCGCCAGTACACGCTGATGACCAACGACCCCACCTACGACGAGCAGCTTGCGCTGCTAGCCGAGCAGGACTTCTCCCAGCCGTCGCGCGACATGCCGCTGCCTGGAAACGTCAACGCCGTCGACCGTTTTCAACGTGCGGCCTACTATTCGGCGCTGCTGCCCGAACCGCGCGACGAACGTCAGGCGGTCGCCGGGGTGCTGGCCATCATGCGCAACGTGTCGGTGCCGTTCGGCGCTCCCTACGGCGAGTTCGGTGTCTACAACACCGAATACCGCACGGTGTGCGACCTGACCAACAGGGTCTACTTCTTCGAGTTGACGACCAGCCCGAACACCATCTGGGTGAGCTTCGACGACCTCACGCTCGATGACGGCGGCGACCCGCTGATCGTCGATCCGTACGACGAGACGATGGTCGGGAACGTGACGACGCGAATGGCGCCGGGGCACATCGGGTTCTGACGTAGACGTCGCTTTCGGAGGAGACGCTGATGCTCGAGGTGATCGCCAAAGGAACTGTCACCGAAGCTCACCCGGCGCCGCTGGTATTCGTCCACGGCGCATGGCACGGAGCGTGGTGCTGGGACGAACACCTCCTGGACTACTTCGCCGACCTGGGCCACGCGTGCTACGCCCCGAGTCTGCGCGGCCACGGAGCGAGTTCGGGAGGCGAGCGGCTGCGGTGGCACCGAGTGGCCGACTACGTCCGGGATCTGGCTGACCTCGTTGACCAGTTGCCGGCGTCGCCGGTCTTGGTCGGCCATTCCATGGGCGGCTTCGTCGTGCAGAAGTATCTCGAGCACCACCGCGCCGAAGGCGCTGTGCTGCTCGCCTCCGTGCCGCCGACTGGGGCGGTGGGAGCCACCGTGCGCATCGCCCGACACCACCCGGTGCAATTCGTCAAGGCCAACGCGATGCTGAGCCTCGCGCCGTTGGTCGCCACTCCCGAACTCGTTCATCACTTGTTCTTCTCTGCGGCCACCGCGCACACCGATGTCGATCGATATCACCGTCGCATGCAGGACGAGTCCTACCGGGCGTTCCTCGACATGCTCGTGCTCGATCGCGTCAAATCCTCGCGGGTCGACCCGATCCCGATGCTGGTGCTGGGCGCTGACGCGGACACCATCATCTCTCGTCGCGACGTCCGGCAGACCGCCGCCACGTACGGGGTGAGACCCGAGTTCTTAGCGGAGACGGGTCACGACCTGATGCTTGATCCACAGTGGCCGAAGGTTGCCGAACGCATAGCGGAATGGCTTTCCGCCCAGAGCTTTTAGCCTTCGCGGACCGTGGCGATCTCGTAGTCGCCGAGCTGACCGATCAGCACGTGCAGCTGATCCTGCGACGAACCGAGGGTGTGTTCGATCGCGGTCAGCTTGGCCGCGTAGTGACCGACCGGGTACTCAGCCGTCACCCCGATGCCGCCATGCAGTTGGATCGCCTCTTGGCTGATGTGACGTCCGGAGCGGCCGATCTGCAGTTTGGCCCGGGCCGCGATGGTCGGGTCCAGGTCACCGTCAGCGATCGACATGGCCGCATACAGCGTCATGCTGCGAGCCAGCTCGAGGGACACGTACATGTCGGCGGCCCGCTGGGTCAACGTCTGGAACGTGTTCAGCGTGACCCCGAACTGCTTACGCTGGGTGAGGTATTCGGTGGTGAGCCGCAGCGCTTCCTCCATCGCGCCGAGCGCTTCGGCACACAGCCCCGACGAGATGCGCACCAGGGTGTGGCTGATGGCCGCCGACGCGTCCGTCGCCTCGCCCAGCGGTTCGCACGCCGCCGCATCGAAGTCGATCTGCGCGGCACGTTGCCCGTCGAAGGTGCGGAACGAATGCCGTTTCACCGCGCCGGCGTCGACGAGGAACGCGCCGGTTCCGCCGTCGGGAAGAGCCGCGGTCACCACCAGCGTGTCGGCGCTGTCGCCGGCCAGCACCGGGTTCTTGCAGCCGGTCACCGTCCACGAATCACCTTCGCGGGCAGCCTTGGTCGTCACCGGTGCGTGCGTCCCGCGCATCCCCGGCTCCTGGTGGGCGAAGGCCAGCAGGCGTTCGCCGGCGGCGACCTCGTCGAGAAGCGCGCGCTGCCCTGGCGAGCCGAGTTCGGCGATCAACGCTCCGGGCCCGAGTGCCCCGTGCAGCACCGGTTCGGGGGCCAGCCGCCGGCCGACCTCGGTGAGCACCACCTGGATCTCGTTCTGCCCGCCGGCTTCCTCCTCGAAGCCGAGCCCCAGGATGCCGATCTCGGCCAGCTGTTTCCACACATCACGGCTGAAGCCGGGGTCGCTGTCGATGATCTCGAGCCGACGCTCGGTGTCGTAGGCACGGGCGAGCAGGTCGCGGGTGGTGTCGCGGAGCAGAACCTGCTCTTCGCTGAGTTGAAAGTCCATGGTTCAGCTCACAATCCGAGGATGGTCGACGCGATGATGGTGCGCTGCACCTCGTTGCTGCCGCCGTAGATCGAGGTCTTGCGGTAGTTGAGGTAACGCGGGGCGCTGTGCTGGGCCCATTCGGGAGACGTGATCGCCTCGCCCGCCTCGAACGGCAACGCGTCGGGTCCGGCGACCTCCAGCATCAGTTCGGTGGCGAGCTGCTGCAGCTGGCTGCCGCGCAGCTTCAGCACCGACGACGCGGGGTTGGGCTTGCCGCCCTGGGAACTGGAGGCGACGCGCATCTGGGTCAGTTCCAGGGCCAGGATGTCGTTCTCGGCTTCGGCGAGGCGTGCGGCGAACAGCGCGTCGTCGAGCAGGCCGCTGGCCTTGGCCCGTTCCTTGACCTCGGAGAGCCGCAGCTTGGTGCGCCCGACCTGGGCGATGCCGTTGCGCTCGTTGCCCAGCAGGAATTTGGCGTACGTCCAGCCCTGGTTCTCCTCGCCGACGAGTTGGTCGGCCGGCACCCGGACGTCTTCGAAGAACACCTCGTTGACCTCGAAGCTGCCGTCGACGAGTTTGATCGGACGCAGCGTGATGCCGGGGGTGTTCATGTCCATGAGCAGGAAGGAGATTCCCGCCTGCTTCTTGGGTGCATTCGGGTCGGTGCGGACCAGGCAGAAGATCCAGTCGGCGTACTGGCCCAGCGTGGTCCAGGTCTTCTGTCCGTTGACGACGTAGCTGTCGCCGTCGCGCAGCGCCGTGGTCCGCAGGGACGCCAGGTCCGAGCCCGCCTCGGGCTCGGAGAAGCCCTGGCACCACCAGATGTCCAGCGCGGCGGTGGGTGGCAGGAAGCGCTCCTTGATCTCCTGCGAACCGAACTCGGCGATCACCGGTCCGACCATGTTCGCGTTGAACGTCAGCGGTTCGGGCACACTGGCCAGCTGCATCTCGTCCAGCCAGATCTGCTGCTGGGTGGGGGTCCAGTCCTTGCCGCCCCACTCGACCGGCCAGTTCGGCACCGCCAGGCCGTTGTCGTTGAGGATCTTGTGGCTGGTGACGATGTCCTCGCGGCTGACCTCGGCGCCCAGCCGGGTTCGCTCGCGGATCTCTTCGGGGATCTTGGTTCGGTAGAACGTCCGAAGCTCGTCGCGGAAGGCGGCTTCCTCGGGTGTCAGCGCCAGTTGCATGGCGGCCTCCTGGTCCGTCGATGGATCTGCCACCCAGCCTAACCACCCGGTTGGTCGGTCCGTGACGGGACCGGTGTGACAGATCGCTGACCAGTGTTTCCCCGGCACGCGGAGTGCTCAGCTGCGCAGCGTGAACCCGGCGTCGAGCGGCCACGAAGTGCCGGTGATGAACCTGGCCGCGTCGGAGACCAGCCACGCCACCGCGCCGGCGATGTCAGCGGGGTCGACCAGCGCGATCGGCAAACTGTTCTGCTGGGCCAGCAGCCACGGATCGGCGGCGGTGGCCAGCGCCATCGTCGATTCGTTCATGATCATGTCGGTGGCGACGCCGCTGGGGTGGATGGTGTTCACCCGGATCGAATGCGGTGCCAGCTGGCGCGCCCAGCCCTGCATCAGCGCCACCAGGGCGCGCTTGGAGGCGGCGTAGGCCTGCAGACCGGCCCGATCGGTGTCGGAGGCCCGCAGCCCCTGGGTGGAGCTCGTCAGGACGATCGACCCACCGCGCCCGCCGGCGACCAGGTCCGGGATCGCGGCGTCGACGGTGTTCCACGCGCCGATCAGGTTGACGTCGATGATCGCGCGGAAGTCGCGACGGCGCTGGTCACTGTCGGTCACCCGGATGACCCCGGCGTTGGCGATGACGATGTCGAGGCGGCCGAACTCGCGCCGCGCTTCGGCGAGCACGGCGTCCACCGCGTCGGGATCGCGCACGTCGGCCTGCCGGGCCAGGATGCGACGTCCCTGATGACGCACGAGGCGGGCGGTCTCCTCGAGGTCGTCTGCCGTGGCTCCCGGGTAGTCGGTGAACTCGAAGTCCGTGCAGATGTCCAGGGCGACGATGTCGGCGCCCTCGCCTGCGAGTTTCACGGCGTGCGCACGACCCATCCCGCGGGCCGCGCCGGTGATGAAGGCCACCTGACCGTCGAGTGAACCCATCCTCAGCTCCGCGGGAATTCGACGTCTTTGGTCACCGGTGCCCACTCGTCGATCGACGCCGAGAACGCGGCGAGCTTGTCGCGCACCGCTTTCAACACGTCGCGGCCCAACAGCAGCCGCAGCGGGGGGTCGTCGAGGCCGGTCACCATCAGCACCGCGTCCGCCGCCTTGCGCGGGTCGCCCGGCAGGTGGTTGGCGAATTCCTTGATCATGGTTTTCCGGGATCCGACGGTGTCGTCGTAATCGCCGATCGGTGTGGCGGATTCCCACATCGACCGCGCAGCCCAGTCGGTGCGGAACGCGCCCGGTTCGATGGCGGTCACCTTGATCCCGAACGGCTTGACCTCCTGCGCGAGCGCCTCGGTGAGGGCCTCGAGCGCGAACTTCGTCGACGAGTAGTACCCGTTGGGAGGGTTGGCCACCAGGCCGGTCATCGACGAGATGTTGACGATGTGTCCCGATCCGCGGGCCCGCATTCCGGGCAGTACCGCCTTGATCATGTCCACGACACCGAAGTAGTTGACGTCGAACAGTTTGCGGACCTGGTCGTCCTCGCCTTCCTCGATCGCCGCGAGGTAACCGTTGCCGGCGTTGTTGACCAGCACGTCGATGCCGCCGAATGCGTCGGTCGCCGTGCGCACCGCGGTGGCGATCTGCTCCTTGTCGGTGACGTCGAGCGCGACGGTGACGGCGAGGTCACCGTACTCGTCGGTGAAGTCGGCCACCGACTCGACCCGGCGTGCTGTCACCACCACCGAATGCCCGGCTTCCAGTGCAGCCCGGGCGATCTCGCGACCGATGCCGGTCGAGCATCCGGTGATCAACCATCGTGCCATGTCAGATCCTCTCCGGCAGACGGCGCAGGTAGGCCGCACGACGCTCGGCCAGCTCGGTGGCCCGCTGCTGCGCCGACACCCGGCGCAGCGTCGGCACCGCCTTCTCCAGTTCGTCGAGCGGCACCACCCGACCGTGCGCGCCGAGGTCCTCACGGGGGCCGTGCTCGCCGAATTCGGCCATGCGCAGGGTCAGGATGCCTTCGCGTAGCCCGTCGGAGTCGATCCAGTTCGCGACTCCGGGGTCGGTGGGGGAGATGACGTAGGTGTAGGTGCCGTCGTCGTTGGGCACCGACTGCGCCTTGTTCAGGCTGCCGGTGCGGTCACAGATGTCCAACGTGGTGCCCCAGATGTTGCTCAACGGGACCGTGAAGTACTCGGCGCCGCCGTCGCTGACGTCGACGACGAACGCCTCGCCGGGGTTCAGGTCGAAGCGACCCATCACATACACCTGGTTGCGCATCGCACCGACCTTGTCGGCCGACCAGGCCAGGTCGAAGTGGTTGGCCGGCATCTTGTAGATGCCGTGGCTGAGCTTGCCGGTGAAGTCGGCAAAGTGCGCCATCATGGCCGCCGTTGCGTCGGCCTGCTCGTCGAGAGTGCGCGCCGCGATGTCGGGCTCGTCGCCGAGCCGCTGCACCGCAAGATGATTCGGGTCGTCGCGATCCCAGTGCAGCAGTACATCGCGGATGTAGAACTCGTGTGCCTCCGGGGTGCTCTGCACGTGGTTGGGCCGCCCGTCGGCAGGGTCGGAGTCGACGGTGATGGTGAAGGAGCCGTCGGCGTCGACGTCCATGGTGCGTCCGTTGAGCACCGCGACGGTGCCCATGTCGGCGTTCCACAGCGTGAAATAGTTCTCGGTCATCCGGTGGGTCCCGACGCGGCCGTGGATCTCATAGCGCTCGTCGCCCGCAATCGGGATCACCCGATAGACACTGTCGGGATTGTCGATGCCCCAACGAGATCCGGGGATCTGCCGACCAGCGACCGGATGGCTCAGCCGGGTGATGCAGCTGACCTTGGGTCGTAGCTTGTCCTGGTTGGACGACCAGATGGCTGCGGAGAACATCACCTCGGTGAAGGCGTCGTCGAAGCGCTCCCGCATGGCCTGTGAGGCGCGGGCCCGGCTCAGCCACTTCTCGGCAACGTCGCGGTATGCGGCTTGCACGGTGGGGTGGCGGGTCAGCTCCAGTGCGGCGAGCTCTTGTTCGTGCTGCGACGCGGTCGCGACGGGATCGCCGATGAATTCGATCATTCATGTCCTCCTGATGGTGGGGCTCGCCGCGCGAAACCGCCTCTGGTAGGCCGTGAACCGCTCGGTGATCTGCTCGTCGGACAGGCCGAAGTCGCGGGCCCGGTAGGGTGCCCGTGCCGGTTCGCGCGGCCGCTCGGCCAGCCAGCGCCGCATCGCCGACTCCGCGGTCGCCGTCAGCGGCATGCCGATCGCCTCGTACACCCGGGCCACGTGACCAATAGGGTCGGCGACCGCCTCGGCGAATTCGATGTCGGTGCAGCAGGCGGACTCATCGGACCAGCCCTGCCGAGCCGTCATCGCGCGGTCGTTGGTCCAGCCCATGCGTTGCAGCCACTGAGCGCCGACGCGGGTCTTGTCCACCTGATCGCTGTGCATGGCGTGCAGCGTGGCGTTCAGGCCCGCCCCGGACGGGATGGTCTCGCGCGGGTCGCGGTGCATGTGCACCAGATGCAGATCGGGGAACTGGGTGCGCAAGGCGTCCAGATAGCCCAGGTGCGCCGGGGATTTCAGCACCCAACGCTGGGCAGGAGCGCCGCCTGCTTGGCGTTTCTGCCACTGCAGGAACTGCAACATCCGGTGCAGATAGGCATATGCGGGCGCGAAATCCCGGCCGTCGAGCCAGGACCGGTAGCCTGGCACATCGGCTCCGGACTCCGGAACGTGGGACAGGAACGCGTCGGACAGGAACACGATCTCTTCCTCGGCCTCGCGGGCGTACATCGGGTGGATGGCGAACAGCTCCGGCGCCAGGTCTCGGGAGACCGCTTCGCGCTTCTCGCTGATCGCGATGCGCGGATCCGGACCGCCGGCCCACGTGTAGTCGAGCCGGGGTGCGACCTCGACCACCTCCCAGCCGTAGGCGCAGTGAAAACGTTTGTCCGCGGCCAGAAGGCGCTGCAACAGGGTCGTACCGCTGCGCATCATCCCGGTGACCACCACGGGCGAAACGATGACCTCCTCGGTGATCTCGGGGTGTCTGCGGATCCACTCCTGCGCGCGCAGCCTCATCCGCAGGCTGTGGATCAGACCCGATCGCAGGATGTGCACGCCCATGTCGTTGAGCTGCGCGCTCGAGTAACTGTCGGTCAACACCTGCAGCGGCTCGGTGAACGGCAGTGGCCCCCAGTCGTCGAGGCCCTCCTTCTGCTGCGCAGCGGTCATCAGCTCCGCAGCGTCGAAGGGGTGCCCCACCGCGTCAGAATTTCAGGTGCCGGCTGGTGTCGCCGATCTGGTCGACGTACATGGTCCGGCTGTCGAACCACCACGCGCCGTCCACGCGGTGGAAGGTGTCACGGTAGTGGCCGGTGACGATCACCTGCAGCGGTAGCTCCGGCGTGGCCTGGGTGACGCAGTAGTACGCACTGGCCCGCGCCGTGCCGGCGTCCTCGTCGACGTCGATACGCACATTCGTGGTGAAGTGTTTGGTCTTGGGGGTGCCGTCGTCATAGAGGCGGGTGGCCATCTCATACATCTGCCGGACCCGGGCGGTGCCTTCGAACACGGTCTCCGGCGGCCCGTCCTCGACACCGCAGATGCGTCCGTGGGCGAACAAGGCGGCGACCCCGTCCAGGTCTCCCGCGTCGATCCGCTCGGCGTAGGTGTACACCAGATTCTCGATGTCGCGGGCGGCGTCGCTCACGAGCGGTAGACAACCAGCCGGAATCTGTCATGTCAACGTTTTGCCGGACAACCGGCGCGGTTAATCTCCCAGCGTGACTACCTCTTGGTCGGTTAACCGACTCGGCGACATGACCGGCACCCGCATCATCGTCACCGGCGCCACCAACGGCGTCGGGCTGGCGACCGCGACGGCGCTTGCGCGCGCCGGCGCCCACGTGATCCTGGCGGTGCGCAACCTGGAGTTGGGGGCGCAGCGCGCCGCCGAGATGGGCGGTGACACGGAGGTGGTCAAACTCGACCTCGCCGATCAGGCCTCGGTGCGCGCCTTCCCCGGTCTGTTCGACGGCGACGTCGACGTCCTGATCAACAACGCAGGCCTGGTCGCCCAGCATCGCAGCGACACCGTCGACGGCTTCGAGATGACGCTCGGCACGAACTTCCTGGGTCCGTTCACGCTGACCAACCTGCTCTTCGAGCGGGTGCGCTCGAAGATCATCAACGTCGGCTCCGACGCCCACAAACAAGGATCCATCGCGTTCGACGACCCCCATCTGCGAGTGCACAAATGGTCATCGTTCCCGGCGTACGCCCGCTCGAAGCTGGCGGTGATGCTGTGGGGCCTGGAACTCGACCGGCGGCTGCGTGACGCGGGTTCGCCGGTGACCAGCTATCTGACCCATCCGGGCTGGGTCTCGTCGAACCTGACGAACATCTCCGAAGCCCCACTGATGGCCGTGGTCAACAAAGTGGCCACCGCGGCGGCCAACCGGATCGGCAATGACATCCACGCCGGCGCGGCACCGACACTGTATTGCCTGACCGAACCCATCCCGCCGGGCAGCTACGTCGGCATCAACGGCCGGTTCGGCTTCAAGGGCGGCCCGACCCTGAGCGGCCGCACACCGAACGCGTGTGACTACGACGACGCGCGTCGGCTGTGGGAGTTCGCCGAGAAGGAGACCGGGACCTCGCTGCCCGGGTGACCCGACGGGCGGGCTGTGTCAGCTCCGCGGGTGTGGGTATGACCCGCGCAGGAGGTTGACGCTGATGCCTGACTTCGCCGACGAGGCGGTCACCCCGCAGGTCCGCAAGGCCGCCGCGTGGGCGTGGCGGCTGGTGGTGCTCGCCGCAGCGGCAGCGGTGCTGTTCTGGCTGGTCCAGCGCTTCGTGGTCATCGTGGTGCCGCTGGCGCTGGCGCTGATCCTGACCGCGCTGTTCCTGCCCGCGGTCGACTGGTTGCACCGGCGCCGGGTGCCGCGCTCGCTGGCGGTGATCCTGGTGTTCCTGCTCGGGCTCGGCGCGCTCGGCGGGTTACTCACCTTCGTCGTCACCCGGTTCATCGAGGGACTTCCGCACCTGGTCGACCAGATCACGGTCAGCATCGACTCGCTGCGCGACTGGGCCGCCAACGGACCCCTGGAGCTGGGTCAGCAGCAGATCAACAACGCCGTGGACTCCGCGATCGGCACGTTGCAGCAACGTCAGGCCGAGATCACCAGCGGTGTCATGTCGACCGCGTCGGCGCTCGCGAAGTTCGTCACCGGCTTCTTCATCACCATCTTCATGCTCATCGTGTTCCTGCACGGGGGGCGCTCCATCTACGAGTTCGTGACCCGGATCGTCCCGGTACAGGTGCGGGAACGGGTCCGCGACGCCGGCCGGTCGGGTTTCACCACGCTGACCGGTTACGTGCAGGGGACGTTCGTCGTGGCGTTGGTCGACGGCATCGGTATCGGGATCGGGTTGCTCGTCCTCGGCATCCCGTTGGCGCTGCCCTTGGCGTCGCTGGTGTTCCTGGGTGCCTTCGTGCCGTTCGTCGGCGCGATGGTCACCGGGTTTCTGGCCGTCGTGATCGCGGTGCTGGCCAAGGGCTGGCTCTACGGCCTGTTCACGCTGGGCCTGGTGCTGGCGGTGCAGCAGCTCGAGGGCAACGTGCTGCAGCCGTTGATCATGGGCCGCGCGGTGCGACTGCATCCGCTGGCGGTGCTGGTCGCGCTGACCGCCGGCGGTGTCGTCGCCGGCATCATCGGGGTGCTGCTGGCGGTGCCGCTGCTGGCCTTCCTCGACCATGCGGTGCGGTCGCTGCTGGACTCCCGCGAAACCCCTCCAGCGCAGGGCGGGGCGGTCCCGTAGGTTCTCGGGGGACCGATGAACCCCAGACAGTGAGGATTCAGCCATGACGCTGTCCGCGGGTGGGCGGATCGGCCTGGCCGGAGCGGCGGTGGTCGGCGTCGCGTTCGGCATGGCCCGGTACGCGTACGGCGTGACCCTGCCCGACATCCGCGCCGACCTCGGCCTGTCGGAGCTGGTGCTCGGCCTCATCGCCAGCGCCACCTTCGTCGGCTATCTGGCCGGCCTGCTGCTCGCCGGCCCGCTGGCCGCCCGCCGCGGGTCCCGCGCGCCGACGACCGTGGGCGGTGTCTGCGGGGCGGTGGGTGCGGTGATCGTGGCGCTTGCCCCGTCACCGTGGCTGCTGGCGCTCGGCGCGGTGCTCGCCGGCGGTGCCGGCGGCTGGGTGTGGGCCCCGTACTCCGACATCGTGACGCGCACCGTGGCGCTGCGGCAGCAGCCCCGGGCGCTGGCCATCATCACCACCGGCACCAGCGGCGGGCTCGTCGTGCTGGGTGGCCTGGCGATCCTGGCCATCGTCGGTTCGTGGCGGCTGGTCTGGGTCGCCATCGCCGTCGCCGCGGTGCTGGCCGCGCTGGTGAATCTGCGCCTGGTGCCGCGCACGGCGCCGGCCGCCGCCGCGGAACGGTCGGCCGACGGGCCCTCGCTGGCCGCGGCGTTGCGGGTGCCGGCCGCGTATTCGGTGGTCTACTTCGCCGCCGTCATCATCTATTTCACCTACGCCGCCGACGTGCTGGATCGCGGCTCACTGCCGGAGTGGGCCGTCCCGGCGCTGTACATCGCGATCGGCCTCACCGGCGTGTCTGGCGTGGCGACCGGAGCCGCCGCCCAGCGTTTGGGCAGTACCCGGGTTGCGGCGTCGTGCCTGGTGATCGTGGCCGCGGCGCTGGCGTTGCTCGGGTTGGCCAGCGAGTCGCTGGCCGCGGTGGCGATCTCGGCGTGCATCTTCGGCGTCGGTTACATGGCCGGGTCAGCGGTGTTGGCGGTGTGGACGGCCGAGCTGGTGCCCGAGCGCGCCGGTGCGGCGTTCACCGCCTGTCTGGTCGTCGGCGCTGTCAGCTCGGTGGCGGCGCCGGCCGTGGCCGGCGCGGTGATTCCCGGGCTGGGGCTGGGGACGGTGCTGGTGATCACCGCCGCGGTGTCGCTGGCCAGTGGGGTGTTGCTGATGCGGCCCGCACTGAACGACACGGCCCGGAGCTGACGCGTTCACGGTTCAGGTTGAGCGGCGATCCTGGCCAGGTACTCGCCGAGGAAACCCGGCTGGACGTACTCGAGGGCCTCGAGCAACAGGAACTCCGGCCGACCCGTGTAGGCCGGGTGACGCTCCATCGTGGTGAGCCGCTCCACCTGCTCGTCGGTGAGACGGTCGGCCACGCCGCGCCAGCCGTCCCGGATGGCACCGACGAGAAGGTGGGTCGAGGTGGTCACCGGCTGTCCGAGTGGTTCGGCGCGATCTGCCATGACCAGAAGCATGAACCAGGGGTGTGACAAGTCCACCGATGCGCCGGCGGCGGGCGGAGGGGAGTCGCGCTGGACTGCGCGGAACTGCAGTGTGGGAAAGTGCCCCCGGCAGGATTCGAACCTGCGGCCTTCTGCTCCGGAGGCAGACGCTCTATCCCCTGAGCTACGGGGGCGCACGCGGTACTGATTGCGCCGTTGGGCGTGGCCTAGCGTAGCGCATCCGCACAACGGGAAACGGATTCGGGGCCAGAAGGGCCCAGACCATAGGATGGACCCCCGTGACCCCCGCCGA
>CAXEZH010000304.1:0-3491 GCA_964000695.1 uncultured Mycolicibacterium sp.
GCCGGACAGCGAAGTGGTCGGCTGCTCGCCGGCGTCGATATCGTTCGCCGACTGAGCCGCTCAGATCTTGGTCAGGTCGGTACGCATCAGCATGATGTTGTAGTCCGACCACAGCGACAGGTTCCAGTACAGGTCCGAGCCGGTGCCGACCGTCGACGGCGACCACGGATGCATCATCGGCGCGTAGATCCCGCCGGACTGCTGGGTGATCAGCACCGTCGCGTCCGACCACTCGCCCTGCGGGGTGTCAGACGTGCGGATGACGACGTTGTTGAACTGATCGCCGTACATGACGACGTACTTCTCCAGATAGTCGTTGTACTGCACCGACATCTCGCTGACCGTGTAGCCCGGTTTCGTCGACCCGCACGCCCCACCCGACTTGCCGATGATGGCCGACGCCGAGGACGGACTGTTCTTCACCCACTTGGCCGAGCTGGATCCGAACCAGCCCGAGGACGCCTTCTTGTAATACTCGTACTTGTCGGCGTCGAGGATGTTCTCCGGTGTCACCCGGGCCAGATACGCCGCGCCCTGCCTGCCGTTGGGCGTGCCGTACATGTAGACGTATCCGTCGTCACCCTTGACGAAGGCCGACTGCTGGAAGTTCTTGTTGCCGCTGAAGATCGAGTTGTAGCGGACACTTTCCGGGGCGACGGTGAAGTTCTCGCCGTTGTCGGTGGAGTAGGCGATCGCCGAGTAGTTGGTGCTCCAGCGGCCCGCCGAGCCCCAGTTCGACACCGACATGAAGCTGACGTACTGGATGGTGCCGAACGGCGTCTCCTCGGTCACCTCGGTGGGCAGCGAGACTCCTGCCGTGGGGATCAGCGTCACCGAGTTGGGCAGCCATGACGGCCGGTTGATGATGGGCCGCGCCTGGGTCGGGCCGTCGAGCGGGGCGCCACCGAACATGTTGCCGTTGAACCATTCCCCGTCCGGGATGGTCATGCCGTCGGAGAGATCGTCGTCGGAGCTGCGGAACAGCGAGTTGTAGATGTGGCGGCCGGTCATGTTCGCGCTGCCGAAGGAGTCGCCGACGGCGATGAGGATCTGGTGCTCGTTCCACGGGGTGCTGGGATCGTCGACCATCCCGTTGTCCCACATCGTGCCGACGTCGGTGCCGTAGATGTCGAACCGGATGTTGGTGTTGGCCTCGGTCGAATCGCTGTAGATGTAGGGGCCGGTGACCCAGCTGACGAAGTTCGTCGACGCACTGAGTTGAGGATTCAGGAACGGCGAGTAGGGCGTCAGCGCGGCGGCCGCGGCCGGGTCCGCCGCCAGGGTGGCCGCCGCCGGGTCGGCGGTCAGGGCCAGGCTGGTGGGAGCCGCGGCAACGCGGCGGGCGAGCTGGTCGGCGCTGCGCGCGGCGAACAGGGTCTCCAACTCGCGGCGCGCGAACGACAGCAGGGCCCACATGAACGGCGGTTGCGGAGCGCTGTCGGGATTCGGGGCAGCCTGTTGGCGGGCCCAGTCGATCATGCTGTTCACCACGTTCACCACGGCGGTGACGAGGGTGTACTTCTTCGGTTCGACCGGCTGGGTCAGGGACTTGGTCGTGGTCGATGTCGTTGTCGTGGTGGTCGCGGCGGCCAGCGTGCTGGCGTTGGCGAACACCGCGACCTTGCCGGTCTCCTTGGGCGCCTGGGCCGGATCGTCGACCGCGGAAGGCTGCTTCGTGGCGGTGTCGGCGGGTTCGGCAGCGTCGCGGTCGGATTTGTGGGCTGTCTCCGCGGCCGGCTGCGAGTCAGGCTCGGTCGTCTCGTCGGGGTCTGCATCCTGCGTGGGGTTCTCCGCGTCGTCGCCCCCCTGGGGCGCTTCGTCGCTGCCCCCCTGGGGCGCTTCGTCGCTGCCCCCCTGGGGCGCTTCGTCGCTGCCCCCCTGAGGCGCTTCGTCGGTGGGCTCCTCGGCGGCTTCATCGTCGGAGATGTCCCCGGCTGTGTCGTCGTCGGATGCGTTGTCGGAGGCGCCCTCGTCGTCGCCGTCAGCGTCGTCGCCGTCCGGGCCGAGATCCAGGTCGTCGGCCTCGTCATCGCCGGCGTCTGCCTCGTCGGCGTCGGGCCCGTCCGCGTCGTCGCCGTCGCCACTGTCACCCCGGGACGTGCCGGCCGTTGCCTCGCCCGAACCCGAGGTCGAGCTGTTCGAGGCGCCGTTGTCCGACGTTGCTGACGAGGACTCCGAGGACTCCCCAGAACCGCGGGAATCCGTGTCGTCGGCCCAGGCAACGCCCTGGCCTGCGAAGACTGCCGTTCCGACGCCCAGGGCGACGGCTAGACCGCCAACCCGCCCGACGTACGCTGCGCCACCCATGAAACCCCTTCGAACCAGCCCAGATCGACCCCCGTCGTCGGGACCATTGAAGCGTATCCGCACGGAGGCGGCCAGCAAAAAGTCAAAACGTCACAACATTCACTTCGTTACCGTGACCATGCGCGTTCGCCGGACCACCGCGGGCACCGGCACGAAGCTGGCAAACCCGTTCACCGCACTCACTCGACCCGTTCGAGCGCCTTCTCGTACAGCTCGACCGCCTCGGCAATACCGTCACCGACCCACGCGTCGACGAATCCGACCTGATCGGCGACCAACTGCACGCGCTGCAGCCACAGTTCGAACTCACCGTCGCGGCGCAGCGCGTCGATCTGGTCGACCGATCCCTGGATCAGGATGAAACCACCCAGCTCGATGCTTTGCGGCTTGAGCACCACACGGTCGAACCGCTCGATCCGGTTCTGCGCCTGCAACCCGGCGAGATACTCCTGCGTCTCGATCAGGAGGTCGAGCGCCTTGCGCTCACGTCCGCGCGTCGGCACGCCCCATGCGATCCACAACCCGGTCTCGGCCATGGGAACACGCTACTGTCTGGAGCCCCCTGTCAGGATTGAACTGACGACCGCTCGCTTACAAGGCGAGTGCTCTACCACTGAGCTAAGGAGGCCTGGCGGGGCCAAGCCTATCGGCTCACGAGTCCGCGTCGATAATCCGTTGCGGGGGGGTCGCCGGGCGGGTGACCGGCCGGCTGCGTGGCCGCCTGCCGGGGAACGGGATGCGGTCGGCGATGTTGCTCAGCGGATTGACCACCTGGCTGAGCACGATCACGGCCTCGCGCAGCGCCTCGATCGTCGGTTCCAGCGCCTCCAAGCCCGGCGCCAGGCGATTCAGCGTGTCGGCGACATCGGCGAGCTGTTCGAGCGGACCGTTGCGGGCGGTCAGCTTGTCGATCAGCCCGCCCTCGGCCAGCAGGCGGTCGGCCAGCCCGTCCTCGGCCAGCACGCGCTCCACCAGCCCCTCCTCGTCGAGCAGCTGGTCGACCAGACCGCCCGGCTCGATGGCCCGCATCAGCCCGCCGTCTTCCTGGGTGAGCCGGTCGAGCACTCCGCCCGGGGCGGTGAGCCGGTCGACGACACCGCCCGGTTTCAGCAGCCGGTCCAGCGCGCCGTCGGGTGCGAGCGCGCGACCCAGCGGCTGGTCCTCGTCCATCAGGCGGGCCAACC
>CAXEZH010000305.1:0-3851 GCA_964000695.1 uncultured Mycolicibacterium sp.
AGAACTCTGCGCAACTCCCCAGGATCCGCAGCGTACGCGGCCGGGCGCGATCGCGCGTCACGTCCGTCAGACTGCGAGCAAATCAGCAGGAAAGCCGTGCGGCCAGCTCGTCGGAGTCCACGTCGGTCGGCACCACGGCCCAGGGTCCACCCCAGTTCGCCGCGGCCAACTCGGCGTACACCGCCGCGGTACGGCGTTGCAGACCGTCGTCGCGTTCGTAGGCGTCGCGGGCCCGGTCGGCTTCCTCGGCGGCCCGGTTGACGGCCCGCTGGGCGGCCAGCTCGGTGGGCACGTCCAGCAGCAGTTGCCAGTCCGGGACGGGCAGGCGCAGCCGGCCGTATTCGAGGTCGTGCACCCAGGAAACCACGTCGCCGTCGGCGTCCTGATGCAGGCGGGCGGCGCTGTACGCGGCGTTGGAGGCGACGTAGCGATCGAGGATGACGACGGAGTACGCCGCGGTGAGGTGCCCGATCTGATCGCGCGCGCCGGCACGGTCCATCGCGAAGAGCACGGCCATCGCGTACACCGAGTCGGCGAGGTCACCGTGGCGGCCGTGCAGCGCTTCGGCGGCCAGGTCGGCCGGCACCGATTCTCCGTACCGCGGGAAGGCCAGGGTCGCCACGGATCGGCCGGCTCCTTCGAACGCGCCGCGCAGTCCGTTGGTCAACGTCCGCTTGCCTGCGCCGTCGACGCCCTCGATGACGATGAGCACGCCGCCAACCCTAGGGCAGGTGCTGCGAGCAACGTTTGCCTATCCGAAGTCGAGGCCCGATAGTTGTGCGAGTGCGGGGAGGTGCCGCCACTGGCAAAGTGGCTGAATTCGCGGTCGTGGCCGGCGTCGGGGCAGCAGTCGTGTTCGGTTGGGGATGCGGAGTCGCATCGGCTGACGAGGCGTCGGAGTCCTCGGCCTCGGGATCCTCAGAGTCGACGGGGTCGTCTGCCTCAGAGTCGACGGGACCGTCGAGCACCGGGTCCGGTCAACGGCATGGTCGCGACCGGGACGATGACGGACCCGGCGACGACGCGGGAGTCACCGAAGACGCCGAGGAGCTCGCTAACGACAGCGACGTCGGCGACCGAGACGGTGACGACGGCGGCGTCCTCGTCGACAGCGCCGGCCTCGAGGACGACGGCGCGCTGGCCGAAGCCGAGACCGACACCGAGACCGGCACCGAACCCAGCGTCACCGACGGCGAGCCCACGAACCAGGCGACCACTGATGTCGCCATCGACGCGGCCGCCGCGGTCGCACCCGGCGCCCCCGCGAACGGCGACGCCCCACCCCCGACGGGCCCCGCGGCACTTCCGCAGGCGTGGGTGATGACCGCGGCCGCCCGTCGCGAACTCGAGCCCGACGCGAAACACCAGTCGATGGTGGCCGAGACCAACTCGACCAGCGAGGTGGTCGCCACCCCCGGCGCCGCGGAGAACACCATCAGCTACACCGCACCGCCGTCCTTGTTCGACAAGGCGACCCTCGCGGGTCTGTATGTGCTGCGCGGCATTTCGAAGCTGATCGGCGTCGACCTGTACGGAGTCTTGGGTAAGGCGCTCACCAGCGACCGGCCGCCGTCCTTTCTGACCCGCGGCCTGCACGCCCGGCTGACCGACTACGAAGTCTCCGAGGACAACAGCTGGAAGGTCTGGGAATTCGAGCCGTTCAATTCGACCGGCAAAGCGGTCGTGGCGGTGCACGGCGGTGGCTTCGTCCTGGAACCCAACATCATGCACTGGATGGACTACACGTCGATGGCCCGCGACACCGGCGCCACCGTGATCGTGCCGCTCTACCCGCTGGCCAACACCGAGGCCGGGTCGGCGACCAGGGTGGTGCCGGCGATGGCGCAGTTCCTGTCCGATCAGATCGCTCAGTACGGCGCCGACAACGTCAGCGTCTACGCCGACTCCGCGGGCCCCATCCTGGCGCTCTCGGCGGTCCGCCAACTCGTCCTCGCCGGTAAGCCGCTGCCCGCGAGCATGGTGTTGCTGTCCTTCGCTCCGGATGCCACGCTGTCCAACCCCGCCGTCCGCGACATCAAGGATCCTTTCGTCGACCTCGATGATCTCGACTTCTCCGCCAACAGGTGGAGCGCCGGGCTGGCGTTGACCGATCCGCTGATCAACATCATGTCCTTCGAGGACGCCGTGCTGGCGGCGCTGCCGAGCACCACGATCTACGTCGGGTCGCTCGAGTTCGCCCTCCCGGATACTCTTGCGTTGCAACAGAAGTGGTCGGCCGCGGGCGGCGCGGTGTCGACGGTGGTCGGGCAGGGCCAGATCCACGACTGGGCGCTGGCGGGGTCGCCGAACTCGCAGGCTTCCACCGTGCGCCCCGACATCTACCGTCAACTCGGCCTCAACGGCGTCGCCGCCGGACCGCGCACCGTCACCACCGGGTCGCCGTCCTACAGCGACCGACTGGTGGCCGACACGCTGCGGTTCCTGCGCTGGTTCTCCGAGACCACCGGCATCAGCCTGTTCAGCGGCGTGGTCGGCAGTGTCACCAGTACCGACCCGCCGTGGCTCGCCACCCTCGGATTGACGGTCACCGAGCGCGAATTCAACGGCTGGACGGTGTGGGAACTCGCACCGCCACAGCCCTCCGGCGAGTACGTCGTCGCCCTGCACGGCGGCGGATTCGCCGCCGAGGCGAACATTCTGCACTGGTCGGATTACGGGCAGATGGCCCGCGACACCGGCGCCACTGTGCTGGTGCCGATTTATCCGCTGGCCCCGCCGTTGGGCTCCGGCACGGCGACGACGCTGGTGCCGCCGATGGCCGACTATCTGTCGCTGCTCATCGACGAGCACGGCGTGGACAACGTCAGCGTCTACGGCGATTCGTCGGGCGGATCGTTCGCCGTGCTGGCGGTGCAGGAGCTGATCCGCCGATGCCGCGCCGCGGTGGCGTGCGTGCTGACAGAGTCACAGCCGTCCCGGATGGTGCTGGTCTCCCCCGCACTGCACATCACCCTGCGCACCCCGGAGGTCGAGGCGATCGACGACCCGATCCTGCCTCGCTGGGATCCCGACGAAATCCCCGGTTACAACGGCGAATTGGACATGGACGACTATCGGGTCAACCCGATCTCCAGCGACGACCTGACAGGGCTGCCGCCCACGGCGCTCTACATCGGCACTCAGGAACAGCTCTACCCGGGCGCGCTCGCGTTCCGGGACAAGCTGCTGGCGCAGGACCCCGACGCCGACCTCACCGTGATCATCGGTGACGGCCAGTTGCACGGGTGGGCGCTGGGCGGCCTCGTCATCAACTCCCAGGCGCCGATCTGGCGATCCACCGTCTACCGGCAGCTGGGCCTGCTCCCCGAGGTGAATTCGGCGCGAACCGCGACAGTGACCGTCGCATAACGCGCCCGATTCACTCCGGGGCGGCGCCCATCGTGTAGGACTGCAGCACCACGGCGTCGTGCGTGTCGTCGAGAAACACCCGGGTGCTCTTGCCTTCCCCGCCGAACGCCATGTTCAGCTCGACGCCGCTGCGAAACGGCCCGGGCGGCAGCTCGGGTTCGAGCGCGGCCTGCACGGCGGGTTTCTGACCACGCGCCTCGGTGGGGTGCTCGGCGATAAGGCGGTCCATCGTCTGCGGGGACACCTGGGCGACGGCGTCGATCCACACCACTTTCACCCGGGAGCCTTCGGCGACGCGGCTGTTGTCCCACATGATCCACGACGCCGACTCAGGTTCGCCGAGTAGGGGGAACATCTCGGCCAGCGGCGCGGTGTCGTGACGCACCTCGAGTGCAGGCGCCGTACTGGTTTCCGAATCCTCCTGCGCGCCTTGGCCACAGGCACTCAACATGAGCGCGGCGGCCAGCACCGACGCGAATCGG
>CAXEZH010000306.1:0-7598 GCA_964000695.1 uncultured Mycolicibacterium sp.
GTCGGAGCGGCGTTCGAGGAGGAACCCGTCGACGAGCCGACCGTGGAACCGGACCCGGACCCGGACGCCGGGTTGGGCCTCGTCGGATTGATCGGACGCGACGAGGTAGTCGAACTCGCGGTCGAGGTGCGGCACCGACAGCATCGGCAGCACACGCGCGATCGGCTCGTGCTCGGCCGGGTGCCGGGTGGTGCTCACCCCGCAGGTGTAGCAGAGGCCCCGGACGGCGACCCGAACGACCGGCCGAACAACAGCCCGGCGGTGAGCAGCAGCAGCGAGGCGGCGTAGAACCACCAGATGGGCACCGCCAACCGCTCGTCCCCCAGTACGAATCGGGAGATCCCGATCATCGCGTCGGAGACCGCGAAGCTCACCGCGCCCAGCGCGGTCCACGGGGTGGGCAGGTCGGCGAGCAACGCCGCGCAGACCATGGCACCGAGCACGGCGATGTAGAGCGTGACCGGCACCGCCATTCCCTCGGCGATCAGCCGCGGCCAGAACCAGACCAGCAGTGCCACGCACGACGCCACGGTCAGGCCGGCGGCGGCCAGCCGAGGCCGTGTCGGCGCGGCCAGCGGCATCAGGGCCGCCAGAAAGCACAGGTGGGCGATCAGGAAGGCGGCCAGGCCGAGCACGAAAGACGCCTCCCACCAGGGCATCGCCAGCAGGTAGTCCCCGGCCGCGGAGAACAGCAGAGCGCCGATCAGCCAGCGCCGTTCGCGCACGACGGGATGTCCCACCGCGGCTGCGGCGAGCACCACCGCGGTCAGCGCCTTGACGGCCGGTTGCAGAGCGAACTGCCCGGTCAGATCGGTTCCCGACGGCACGCGGGTCGCGACCACGATCAGGAAGACGCCGTAACCGACCGCGACCAGCGCCGCGCCGAACCACAGCGTGCGGGCCCGCGAGCTGCCTACAGGGACCGTCGGCTCGCGTCGTCTCCTCGCCTGCGTCATGGGCAGAACCTATAGAACACAGAACCGCGAGAACAACGCGCCCGCAGCGCCGATCGGGCATCTCGTCGCAGGTCCGGCCTCTGATAGGTTCTGCAGGCAAATGGCCTTTCCTGCGCGTCGTCGGCAGCCGGCCACCGTGCGTGTCGCCTCCCTGGACGTACAGCACAGTCACCGCCGGTCGGCGGTGGTGCTGGGACCCGTGACGATGCCGTCGCTCGACGAACTGAGATCCCGCTTCGCGGCGATGGCCGCCGTCGGACCGGTAGCCCGCATCGGTCTGCAGCCGTCGACGACGAGCGTGCGGTGGCGCTTCACACCGCACGGCCTCGAGCGCGCGGTGCGTGCGGCGGACCCGGCCGCCGACGACGATCCGATGGCGCTGCTGGCGGCGCTGCGCCAGATGCCCGACAGCGGAATCCGCGTACTGGCCGGCCGCGACCATCTGGCCATCGACTTCAGCCACGGTCTGGGCGAGATCCCGCTGCTGGATCTGCTTGTCGCGGTGTTGTTGGGCGGGGTCGACCCGTCGGAGCCCGCGCTGTGGCGGCCCTACCGGCACGCGGTGGCCCCGCTCCCGGCGGCGGCGATCCGCGCGATCGGGCTGCGCCCTCGACGACTACTTCCGCTGTGGCGCCACCACCGACGCACCAAACCCGCGGCGATGGCGGCGCCCGCAGCGGGCGATGTCGGCGTCGGCCCGCCACCGGCCACCCGGATCGCACGCATCGCCGGCACCGAGGCCGACGAGCTGCGCCGGCTGCGTGATGCCACCCGGCCCGGGGTCAGCATGTTCGCCGTCTACACCTGCGCTCTGCACACAGCGTTCGCGGACAACGGATTCGACGTCGATCCCGTGGTCACGCTGCCGTTCGACGTGCGTCGGTACCTACCGGTCGGGTGGGACACGCTCGCGTCGTTCTCTGCGGGTCTGGACTTCACCGTCGACCCGGATGCGGGGCCCGGCGCACTGCACTCGGAAATGGGCGGCGCCGTCCGCATGGCCCGACCGGTGGCCAATCTGGTGGCGAGTTCGGTGAAAGCCCGGGCCGCTCGGCGGGCGCGTCGCGGCGCTGACCGGTCGGTGCTACCGCAGCCGCGAATGCGGTTGCTGCACTCCAGCATCGGATCGGTCCCGCGCACCGCGTGGTCGTTCAGCGACCCCGCCGAAGCCCGCATCCTGGTGGCCAGCGATCCGGCGGGACCCTGCGGGGTGACGGTGACGACTGCGACGGTGCCCGGCGCGTTGTGGATGACCGCGGAGTTCCACGAGGCGGTGTTCGATGCCGAGCGGGTCTGCGCCGCACTGGATTCGGTGCCCGAGCGGGCACGCGAGCTGCTGAGCCGGACCGGGTGACGGACAGGCTCAGCGAGCACCTTCTGCGGTGGTTTGTGGCGGCACGTCCCAGTCGTGGGCGGTGCGGAACACGACGGTCTCGCCGTCTTCGTAGTACACCGTCCAGTTGGGGGAACTGCGCAGCGCCTGCTTCATGATGTCGGCGGCTTCGGGACGGAAGTCGCCGTAGTAGCGCACGGCCTTGTCGGACTGCTCGCTGAACAGCACGTAGGCCCGGAATGCGTCGTACTGCGCGTAGTCGTCGAGGGTCTTGATGTCCTCGGCGGTGGGGAACTGCGCCTTCAACTCGGGCAGCTTCGGGTCCCGGTAGTCCCACAGGTCGAAACCGATCGTCGCATCGAAGTAGTGGTTGTACAGGGTGACCTCGGCATAGCTGGCGTTCAGCCGGGTCGGCATACCGCCGAGGCGCAGCATCACCAACCGCGTCCGCACGTCGGCGCCGTCGGTGATGCGGTCCATCAATTCGACCTGTTCACGGGTCTGGTAGATCATCGGCCACAGCGCCACATAGCCGTGCAGGCCGGCCACCGCCGCCGCGGTCACACCGACCGCCGCGACGGCCTTGGCGAGCACGGTACGCGCCCCGCGACCGGCCGCGTCCACCGCGGCGACCAGCGCCGGCGCCATGAGGAGCGCGCAGCCGAGCAGTGCGTAGAGGTACACGCGGAAGATCGCCTCACCGCCGTAGCTCTGCCCGAACAGCAACCCGAACGAACTGAACGCCAGCACTGCCAGTGTGAACACCGGTCGCTTGTGCCGCCGGCACCAGATGGCGCAGCCGAACGCGGTGAGGATCACCGCCAACGACAGTGTGCGCACCACCGCTGACGTGAAGTCCTTGGCGGGCAGCCCGGACGTCAGCACGTTGCTGGCGGCGTTGTCCAGCGGGCTGCCGCCGGACAGCAGTCCGTAGGGAAGCACCGCTTCGAGGTTCAACACCAGGTAGACCAGTGCCACCCCGGCCATGGCCAACGCCGCCCAACGGGGCCGCGCTCGCTTGAACAGACACAGCACGGAGGCCACGGCCACGATCCAGAACGGCGTCAGCTGATGGGTCGGGACCATGGCGGCGAACACGACGACGGCCAGCACTCCGCAGGCCCGGCTGCGGGGCGAGGCCAGCAGCAGCACCAGCGTTCCGAAGGCGAGCACCAACGCCCAGGCCTGCGGAGCGAAGTAGTCCTGGCCAACCCAGTTGGCGATCTCGGCGATGTACGCGGCGACCAGGGCGGTGCGGCGGGACCGGCCGACGACGCGCGCGGCGCTGTACACGGTGAACGCGATCAGCACGTGGATGACCGGGGCGAAGACGTGCGCGACCGTCATCGCAGGCAACCCGGTGGCTTCGCAGAACCACGCCCACACGGCGAAGAACGCGGTCCACTGCGCATAGATGTCGGTGCCGTCGGCCATGATCCGGCCGTGCACCATGAGGTAGTCCACCACCGCGAGGTGCTTGTACGTCCAGTCCCACAGCGGCACGTCGGTGGCGGCGAACGTGGTGACCCGGGCGACGACGATCGCCGCGCCGATCGCCGCGGCGGCCGGCACCAGCGTCCGGTCGCGCACGGCGACCAGCAGCGCCCAACTCGTCAGCACCATGGACACGGCCAGCAGCGGGCCGGTTCCGGAGAACAACAGACCGTAGTAGCTGGCCTCCACTCCGGGCAGCCCGGGCACCGAGGCCGCCCAGAGCGCCACGGCCGCTCCGCTCAGCAGTAGTGACAAGTGCCGCCGCACAACGGATGTGCTGCGGTAGGGAGTCCCGGGGACGGTGCGCCGGCGCCAGCGCCGCGTCGCCTCCAGCACGCTGGTGCCCCGGCGGTAGTACCAGCAGGCGCTACTGCCTGCGACAGCCACCACCTGCACCCACAGGATGTCCGGTGGGCTCCAGCGGTAGGACCACATCGCTGCGATCGTCACCATGGTGACCAAGGCGATGCCCAGTACCGGAACGGTGGACACCAACGCCCGGCGCGGGATGTGCACCCAGGTCAGCACCGCCGCCCCCGGCCCGAGGACGATGAACACCGCCAGTGCGCCGGCCCGAATGACGCTGGGCAGGGCCGTCATCGCGACCACGCCGGCTGCCGCTCCGAGGACGGCGAGGTCGGCCATGCGCAACGGCATCGACGGCAGCCGACGGACCGCCGGACCCGCAGCGGCGACCGTCGGCGCGGTGTCGCCGGTCTGTGCTGCGATGGTTGCCGTCATCGAGGCGCCGCCGCAGTCATGGCGCCGGTACCGGCCCGGCGGCCACGCCACAGCGCCGTCGGACCGCGCAGCACCGCCATCACCTCGGTTCGGCCGAGCGCGCCGGGCAGGTCGTCACGGAATCCGGGCATGGAGTACGGCATCGCCATGATCGCGCCGTAGTCCGCGCCGGCGCGCAGCGACGAGCCCAGGCGTCGCCGCAGGATCCGCCAGGCCAGCCGCCGGTTGGACCGGTCCGAGCCCACCTTGGTCAACCAGGCGCCCAGACCCACGCCGTAGCCGCGGACCTGGCGCAGCAGCGCGTCGTTGTCGCTGCGGTGGCGATGCCAGACGATGGCCGAGGGTTCGGCGGCGAGCGTGTCGCCCGCCGTGACCACCCGGAAGAACATGTCCAGGTCTTCGCCGCCCTGCGCCGCGGTGCCGGCGCCCAGCGCCTCGTCGAAACCGCCGAGGGCTGCGATGCGGTCGCGCCGGACAGCGAAATTGGCGCCCGCCCCGATGCGACCGACCTGGAACGGGAACAGCGGAAGGTCCTCGGGCGGCTCGGCCAGGCTGAACAGCCGCGGCCGCAGTGAACCCGCCCAGGACACACGCTGGTCGAAATACGCCTGCGCCGGGGTCCGCAGCTCACCGCTGGGGATGAGTCCGCAGACGCACGACACGCGAGGTGACCGGCCGAATCCGCGGGCGATACCGCACAGCCACTGACCGTCGACCACGACGTCGTCGTCGGTGAACGCAACGACCTCGTGACGGGCGTGCCTCAGCCCGGCGTTCCGGGCTCTCGACAACCCGGGCCGCGGCTCGGCCACCAGTCTGAGGCGGGAGTCGGACAGCGTCTCGACCACCGAGGCGGTGGCCCCGGTTCGGGCGGCGTTGTCCACCACGACGATCTCGAAGTCCGGGTAGTCCAGTGCCAGGATCGACGTCAACGCATCGGTCAGTTGGTCGGGCCGGTCCCGGGTGCACACGACCACCGAGATCGGCACCAGCGGGGCATTCGCGGCGGGGTCCGCATCGTTCGGCACCGCAGTGGCGGGTAGGCGCACCCGGCCGTCCCGTACGCACGCCTCGACGAAGCCCAGGGGCTCGGTCCCGCGGCGCATCAGCACCCGGGCGAGACCGTAGCCCTCGGCGTGGCGCGGGACGAATTCCACCTCGCCGTCCGCGTCGGGGGTGCACTCGTCGAGGTCGAGCAGCCCTATCCACCGCGCTTTCGGCCACGTCGGCGCCGCCTGTGGTGGCATCGCAGGGTCGAGCACCGGAGCCGGCCTCACAGTGCGGTCACCCGAACCCAGTCGACGAGCATCGTCGAGGGATTCGGCGTGGTGAGATCCGGTGGGCCGGGCCAGTTCCCCCCGACGGCGAGGTTGAGCAGCAAGAACACCGGCCCGTCGAACACCCACGTGCTCTCGGGCGCCAGGTCGGCGGGTGTCACGGTGAACAGCGTCAGCTCGTCGATGCCGGTGACGATGCGCCCGGGGGTCTTTTCGACCCAGTAGGTGTGAAACTCGCCGGCCAGCGGGAACGGAGCGGGTCCGGACGCCGAGATCTCCTGTCCCCGAGCCGATCCCTGGCGCGGAACGTGGACACCGGTGTGGTATTCGTCGGCGAGGTTCAGCGTCTCGATGACGTCGATCTCCCCGGAGGCGGGCCAGCCGACCCGGTCGACGTCGCTGCCGAGCAGCCAGAACGCGGGGTGCAGGCCCGCCCCCGCGGGCAGTGCGATGCGGGCCTCGGCGCGTCCGGAGGTGAACTCGACGGTTCCCTTGGTCGTCACCCGCGCCGACGTGATGTTGCTGCCGTCGGCCTCGCCGCGCGCGACGATTGCCAGGTGCCCGGCCCCGTCGAGGCTGACGTTGTCGGGATCGTCGGTGTAGACCTGCACTTCGTTGTTGCCCCAACCGCCGCCACCGGTGTCGAACCGCCACGGACCCCCCGGCGGCGCTCCAGCGGGGCCGGTGAAGTCGTCACTGAAAACGGCGACGGGACCGGTCGGTTGCGCATGTCCGACGGTGTCGTGCATCGCGCATCCACACAGCACCAGCACACTCAACGCGGCCACCGCACGGCGTACCGAGTACGTCATCGCCGCTCCTCGACGAGCGCCTCACCGGACTCAGCGGACTGTCGGGTCCGTAGGCCGGTGGTGCCCAGAGCGATCACCGCCACCAGGACGCCGTACATCGCCATCCGCTGGGCGCCGCCCGCACCGAACACCTGGTGCCCACCGAGGAAGCTGAAGAGTCCGACCAGGCTCACCGCGCCCGAGAGCACCGCGATCGTGCGGCGTTCGACCGACATCGCCGAGGTCGAGCTGACGGCGACGAGGACAGCACCGACGGCGCCCAGCGTCAGGAAAACCATGGTGGCGGTCAGATTCCACGCATAGTCGACGTTCACGGTCACCACGCCCGAGCACGCCAGCGCGATGCCCGCGACGATGAACAGGAGCGCGTGCCCGCGATCGGTCACCCGCTGCCGCCAGAAGCCGGCGGCGACAATCGCCACTGCAGCTCCGGTCGCCACCAGAGCCACGTTCATCACGTGGTAGAGATCGCTGCAGGGCCAGTTTCCCTGCGGTCCGCAGAACGCGGCTCCCAGCGGTCCGACCACGTCCTCGCGGTAGCCGTAATACCCGCGCCACGACGCCGAGACCACCCACTCGGCAGCGAAGTAGACCAGCGGGACCAGGGCCACCCGTCCGGTGATCCGGGCATCCTCGAGCCAGTCGGTGTCAGTGGTCATCGCTCACTCCCCCTGTGACGCAGTCTGAATCAGTCCCATCAGGTATCCCCCCGCGGCGGTCGTCAGCCCGGCGATCAGTGCCAGCATCCGGCCGGGCCGCCGCCGCGCATTCCACAGCCCGGTGGGTAGGGTCTGCGTGGTGTACCTGCGTTCGCTCGCCAGCGAGGACCGCTGACCGCACAGGCGGGTCAGGATCGCTTTGCTCCGACCCTCGTGATAGCAGCGGCGCAGGAAGTAGGACAACGTCGCCCGGTCGGTGGACACCGTGTGCGACACCGAGAACGCGGCGTGCCGGACGATCTTGGCGCTCGGGTGATGCCGCACCA
>CAXEZH010000307.1:0-10448 GCA_964000695.1 uncultured Mycolicibacterium sp.
CGGTGACCCGCTCGGCCATCAACCCACCCATCTTGGTGAACATCTCCACGAACTGGTCGATCGCGGCGTTGACCGCGCCGACCGCCGGCGCGCCGTCTTTGATGCGCTTCTCGGCCGCACCCAGCCAGCCGCGGTCCTGGGCCAGCGTGGCCGTTGCGGCCAGCACCTCCGAGGCAGCGCCGCTGGCGTTGCCGGCGCGTTCGCGCAGCCGGGCGGCGACAGTGGCGGCGGCGTCGGTGAAGCGCTGCACCTCGTCGGCGCGCTCCCCCTCGGCGAGCTCGGCGGAGGAGTCGGCGCTCAGATCCGGCGGGGCGCCGGGGCGGATCACCGGGGCGTACTGGACTCCGGCCACGACAGGCACTCCGTGCAGGACGGTGCCGGCCGCGCTCGGTGATGTAGGCGAAGACGTCGCAGTCATGTGAACCAGGTTACAAGAAACCGTTGACAAGTCAACACGTTCAGGAGTAAAACCAAAGATATCCACAGCCAAACGGATCAATACCCACACAAACGGAGTCCCATGTACCCCGAGGAACGGCAGCAGGCGATCGCGTCGCTGGTGATGGCCAAGGGCCGCGCCTCGGTCACCGAGCTGGCGCAGGCCTACGAGGTCACTACCGAGACCGTGCGCCGCGACCTTGCCGTCCTGGACAAGGCGGGCGTCGTCCGGCGGGTGCACGGCGGCGCCGTCCCGGTCCGCGCACTGCACCTGGTCGAGCCGGGCGTCGGGGAACGCGACGTCACCCGCGCCGAATACAAGGACGCCATCGCCGTGGCCGCCGCCGAGTTCTTCCCGCTGTCCGGGGCGAGCGTGCTGCTCGACGCCGGCACCACCACCATGCGGATCGCTGCGCAGGTACCCACCGACCGGTCACTGGTCGTGGTCACCAACTCGGTGCCGATCGCCGCGCGGCTGGCCACCATGCCGACCGTGTCACTGCAGCTGCTGGGCGGGCGGGTGCGCGGTGTCACGCAGGCCGCCGTCGGCGAGCAGGCGCTGCGCGTGCTGGACACGCTGCGCGTCGACATCGCGTTCCTCGGCACCAACGGCATCAGCGTGCGCCACGGGTTGTCCACTCCCGACAGCGACGAGGCCGCCGTCAAGCGGGCCATGGTGCGCGCCGCCAACTACGTCGTCGTCGCCGCCGACTCGTCGAAGGTGGGGCGCGAGGATTTCGTCAGCTTCGCCCCCATCTCGTGTGTGGACACCCTCATCACCGATCCCGAGATCAGCGCCGAGGCCAGCCGGGAGCTGACCGAACAGGGCGTCGAAGTCATCTGCGCAGGAGGAACTCCGTGATCGTCACCGTCACCCCCAACCCGAGCATCGACCGCACGGTCACGCTGCCCGCGCAGCTGACCCGCGGCGCCGTGCACCGGGTCACCTCGGTCACCAACCAGGCCGGTGGCAAGGGTGTCAACGTCGCCCGCGCGCTGACCCTGGCCGGCGTCGACACGCTGGCGGTGCTGCCCGCCGCGGCCAACGACCCGCTGATCACCGCACTGCAGGCCATCGCCGTGCCGTTCCAGGTGGTGCCGACGGTGGAACCCGCGCGCATCAACCTGACCATCACCGAACCCGACGGCACCACCACCAAGGTCAACGAGCCGGGCGCGACGCTGGACGCACCGACCGTGACCGCCCTGACCGATGCCGTGCTGGCCGCCGCCGACGGTGCGGACTGGGTGGTGATGTCGGGGTCGCTGCCGCCGGGCATGCCGGTCTCCTGGTACGGCGACGTCGTCGCCCAGCTCGCGGCGCACCGCTGCCGCATCGCCGTCGACACCTCCGACGCCCCGCTGGCCGCGCTGTGCGAGTCGCTGGACCGCGGCGCCCCGGACCTCATCAAACCCAACGGCCAGGAACTGGCCAGCGTGCTGGGCCTGCCCGCAGATTCACTGGAAGACGCTGTCGCCCAAGGTGATCCGGAGCCCGTGGTGGCAGCGGCCCGCCAGCTCATCGACCGCGGCGTCGGCGCGGTGCTGGCCACGCTCGGCGCGGCCGGCGCGGTGCTGGTCGACCGCAACGGTGCCTGGCTGGCCACCCCGCCGCCCATCACGCCGCGCAGCACCGTCGGCGCCGGTGATTCGTCGTTGGCCGGGTACGTGCGCGCCGAAGTCGGCGGCGCCGTCCCGCCGCAGCGGCTGCAGATGGCCGTCGCCTACGGCAGCGCCGCCGCCGCTCTGCCGGGCACCACGTTGCCCACCCCCGCCCAGGTGGACCTGAATGCCGTTCAGATCGCGCCGATCTCACCGATTCCCGCCACCCGCTGACCCCGAGAGACGAGAGTAGTTCCCATGACCAGCTCCACCACCTCACCGCCGATCATCACCCGTGATCTGGTGCTGCTCGACACCGACGTCGAGGGCGACAAGCAGGCCGCGATCGCCAAGCTCGTCGGCGCGCTGGCCGACGCCGGGCGCACCTCCGACCCCGACGGCCTGATCGGCGCCGCGATGGCCCGCGAGGAGCAGTCGGCCACCGGGCTGCCCGGCGGCATCGCGATCCCGCACTGCCGCTCCCCCTACGTGGACACCCCGACCATCGGTTTCGCCCGGCTGGCCCCCAAGGTCGACTTCGGCGCCCCGGACGGCCCCGCCGATCTGGCGTTCCTGATCGCCGCGCCCGAGTCGGGCGGCCAGGACCACATGAAGCTGCTGACCGCACTGGCGCGGGCGTTGGTGCGCAAGGACTTCGTCGAGTCGCTGCGCAACGCCGGCAGCGCCGACGAGGTGGTCGAGCTGGTCGACGGGGTGGTGAACCCGAAGCCGGCGGCCGACGCCGCACCCGCTGCCGCCGACAAGCCCGCCGAGCAGAAGCGCGCCAAGCACCTGGTCGCGATCACCGCGTGCCCGACCGGCATCGCGCACACCTACATGGCCGCCGACGCGCTGGCCGCCGCGGCCAAGGAGGCCGGGGTCGAGCTGACCGTCGAGACGCAGGGCTCCTCGGGCAGCACCCCGCTGCCCGCCGAGACCATCGCCAACGCCGACGCCGTCATCTTCGCCACCGACGTCGGCGTCAAGGACAAGGGCCGCTTCGCCGGCAAGCCCGTCGTCGCCTCCGGCGTCAAGCGCGCCATCAACGAGCCGGCCAAGATGGTCGCCGAAGCCGTTGCCGCCGCGGACAATCCGAACGCGGCCAAGGTCGAGGGCTCCGGCGCCGACGCCAGCACCGCGGGCGCACCCGCCGGCAAGGTCGGCTGGGGCACCCGCACCCGCCAGATCCTGCTGACCGGTGTCAGCTACATGATCCCGTTCGTCGCCGCGGGCGGTCTGCTGATCGCGCTGGGCTTCCTGTTCGGCGGTTACGAGATCGCCGACACCGGCAACGACATCGCGCTGAACAACTCGCTGACCGACCTGCCTCCGGGTGGGTTCCTGCAATACCTGGGCGCGGTGCTGTTCGCGCTCGGCGGGCTGGCGTTCGGCTTCCTGGTGCCCGCGCTGGCCGGCTACATCTCCTTCGCCATCGCCGACCGGCCCGGTATCGCACCGGGTTTCACCGCCGGCGCGCTCGCGGTGTTCATCGGCGGCGGCTTCATCGGCGGCATCGTCGGTGGTGTGATCGCCGGCTTCGCGGCGCTGTGGATCAGCAATCTGAAGGTGCCGCAATGGTTCCGGGGTCTGATGCCGGTGGTGATCGTGCCGCTGTTCGCCTCGCTGGCCGTCGGTCTGATCATGTTCTTCTTCGTGGGCCGACCGCTGGCCTGGGTCAACACCAGCCTCACCGACTGGCTCAACGGCCTGTCCGGCACGTCGGCGATCTTCCTGGGCATCATCCTGGGTCTGATGATGTGCTTCGACCTGGGCGGCCCGGTGAACAAGGCGGCGTACGCGTTCGCCACCGCCGGGCTGGCGGCCTCCACCACCGCCTCGTTCGAGATCATGGCCGCGGTGATGTCGGCGGGCATGGTGCCGCCGCTGGCGATGGCGCTGGCCACCGTGTTGCGGCCCAAGCTGTTCAGCGAGCCGGAGCGGGAGAACGGCCGCGCGGCCTGGCTGCTCGGTGCGTCGTTCATCTCCGAGGGCGCCATCCCGTTCGCCGCGGCCGACCCGCTGCGGGTCATCCCGTCGATGATGATCGGCGGCGCGGTCACCGGGGGCCTGTCGATGGCGTTCGGCGCCACCTCGCGGGCCCCGCACGGCGGCATCTTCGTGCTGTTCGCCATCGAGAACAAGATCGGCTTCGTCATCGCGATCCTGGCCGGCATGGCCGCCGCCGCGGCCTCGGTGATCGTCGCCAAGCAGTTCATCAAGCCCGCCGACAAGTCCGAGCCCGAACTCGTCAACGCCTGATCTGTACCCGACCTCGCTTCACCGTTTTCACCAACACAAAGTTTCACCAACACGAAGGAGAATCCATGCCCAGCAAGAACGTCGTCGTCGGCTCGGCCATCGGCCTGCACGCCCGCCCCGCCGCGATCATCGCCGAGGCCGTCGTCAACGCCGGAGTGCCGGTCACGCTGTCGATGGACGGCGGTGAGCCCGTCGATGCCGGCTCGGCGTTGATGATCATGACGCTGGGCGCCGGCAAGGGCGCCGAGGTCACCGTGGAGTCGGAGGACGAGGGCGCCATGAACACCGTCGCCGACCTGGTGGAGAAGGACCTCGACGCGTAGGGGGCGCTTGGCCGGCCGGAGCACGTGCGGTCGAGGACGGACCGGCAGATACGGCAGTCGAGACGGTCCCGTATCACTCACCCCGACGGTGAAGACGGAGACGTCCACAGCGGGCTGCGGGTTCGTCGGTCTCGGCGGCGCGATTCGACCAAACGCCGACGACGGTGCGGTCCGCGCGCGAGAATGGCTGTGCGCAGCGTTTCATCACGCTTGCCGGAGCCCGCCATGGAGCCTCAGCCGTCGCAGTACCCGTCGGCGCCGCAACCCGCGACGCCCGGTGACGTCGCGCCACCGCCATACCGGATCCACTCGATCACCGGTGTCGTGCTGGCCACGTTCTGTGGCATGCCGTTGGGCGGCAGCGTGGTGCTGGCGATCAACTACTGGAGATGGGGCCAGAAGGCCTACGCGGTGGCGGTGGTCACCGGGGGGCTGCTCACGACGGCAGTCATCGCCTGGTTGGCGTTCGTGTTGCCGGCCGCCGTGCCGGCCCTGGCGTTCCTCGTGCCGCAGCCTGTGATCGCCTACGTCGCCGGACGCTGGCTGCAGGGCCACCGCATCGACGCTCATCGGGCCGCCGGGGGTGCGCGCGTGTCACCGGGGATCGACGCCCTGATCGGCCTCGGCATCACCGCGGTCACCATCGGCCCGTTCATCGCGCTGTTTCTCGCGGTCACCGTGATCGGTGGACTCAATCCCGATGCGCTGATGGAGCGGCAGGAGTACGTCGATTTCGGTGACGGCCAGGTGGTCTACTACTTCGACGGCGCCACCCGCGCCGATGCCCAGCAGCTTGGTGAAGCTCTGGTCAACGGCAGATATTTCGACGACTCTGCCCCGAGCGAAGTCGCGATCTCCGGACACGGCACCAGCCGCGAGATCTCGTTCGCCGGCGCCGACGGTGCGTGGGACGACCCGGCCAATGTCGCCTACATCGAAGAGTTGTCCGAGTACATCGCCCCTGACATCGGTGGCAAGCCCTTCACGGTGCTGCTGCTGGACCCGAACCTGTACGAACAGAAACGGTGCACGCTGATCGACACCTGGCAGTGCACACCGACCGGATAGCCGGGCGGGCACAGAAAGCGGAATGACCCCCGGCGCGGCACCCATAAGATTTTCTGGTGCCCACGCCACGTACCCTCGACTCCAGTTTCACCGCCACCCGCAGCTGGGTGGCGAGTTTGCTGGTGGCGCACCAGAGCAATGGGCGCCGGTCGGGTGAATCGGGGGGTGACGCCGCGTGCGCCGAATAGGTGCGCTGGTTGCCGCGCTGACGCTGGTCCTGTTGCTGGCTCCACCCGCGGGTGCAATCGAACCGCCCGTCATCGATGCGGGGGCGGTGCCGCCCGACGAGACCGGCCCGGACCAGCCCATGGAGCAGCGCCGGATCTGTGCGGCTCCGACTGTGTTCCCGGACTCGAACTTCGCCGACCAGCCGTGGGCCAACGACTACCTGCGACTGGCCGAGGCCCAGAAGTTCGCCACCGGCGCCGGTGTCACGGTCGCGGTCATCGACACCGGCGTGAACGGCTCCCCACGGGTTCCGGCCGAACCCGGCGGCGACTTCGTCGACGCAGCCGGAACCGGCATGTCCGACTGCGACGCGCACGGCACGTTGACCGCATCGGTCATCGCGGGACGCCCCGCCCCGACCGACGCCTTCGTCGGCGTCGCGCCGGACGCGCGCATCCTGTCGCTGCGCCAGACCTCCGACAGTTTCTCGCCCGTCGGGGCGCGCACCGACCCCAACAACCCCAACACCACCCAGACCGCGGGATCTCTGCGCAGCCTGGCCCGCGCCATCGTGCATGCCGCCAACCTGGGCGCGCAGGTCATCAACATCAGCGAAGCCGCGTGTTACAAGCCGACCCGGCGCATCGACGAGCGCGCGGTCGGCGCGGCAATCAACTTCGCCGTCAACGTCAAGGGAGCAGTGGTCGTCGCCGCGGCGGGCAACACCGGCGGCGACTGCACCCAGAACCCGCCACCCGATCCGGCCGTCCCCGCCGACCCGCGGGGTTGGCAGCAGGTGCAGTTGATCGTCTCGCCGGCCTGGTACTCACCGCTGGTGCTGACCGTCGGGGCGATCGCTCCCAACGGCCAACCCAGCGGATTCTCGATGCACGGCCCCTGGGTCGGGGCCGCCGCCCCGGGCGAGAACCTGGTGGCCCTCGGCTACGACGGCAACCCGGTGAACGCGCTGCAAGGCGAAGACGGTCCCATCCCGATCAGCGGCACCTCCTTCTCGGCGGCGTACGTCTCCGGGCTGGCGGCGCTGCTGCGGCAGCGGTTCCCCGAGTACACCCCGGCGCAGATCATCAACCGCATCACCGCGACCGCGCGCCACCCCGGCGGCGGGGTCAACAACGTGGTGGGCGCCGGCGTCATCGATCCGGTGGCCGCGCTGACGTGGGATGTCCCGGCCGGGCCGGAGCGGATTCCGTACCAGGTCAACGAAGTTCCACCGCCGGCCTATGTGCCGCCGCCGGACCGGGCACCGATCACCTGGGTGGTCGTCGTCGGTGGTGGGGTGGCTCTGGCGCTGGGGGTCGGGGCGCTGGCACGACGGGCGTTGAGGCGCCGATGAACCGGATCCTGGCGCTGTTCGGCCTGCGCTTCACCACCGGCCATGCGCTGTGGGCAGCCGTGCTGATCCCGGCCAGTGTGCTGATGTTCGCGGCGATGGACATGATGTGGCTGGGAATCACGCTGGCGGTCATCATCGGACTGGCGGCAGTGGTCACTGTCCGCGGACGCCGGCTCACCGGCTGGGTGGCAGCACTGTTCGCCTGGCGGCGCCGGCACCGTCAACCTCCGGCGCCACCCTCCGAGCCCGCCGTCGGAGCGACGGTCATCCCCGGCGATCACGTCGCGCTGCGCTGGCAGGGTGATCACCTGGTGTCGGCCATCGAGCTGATTCCGCGGCCCTTCACCCCCACGGTGATCGTCAACGGGGAGGCGTTCACCGACGACGTCGTGCACACCCGGTTCGTCGAGGAGCTGCTCAGCGCCTACTGCCCGGATCTGGAAGCCGACGTGGTGTCGTCGGGCTACCGCGTCGGGAAGACCGCGCCCGCCGCGTTGGTGGCGCTCTATGAGCAGGTTGTTGGCCCCTACCCAGCGCCGGCGAACCGTCGCACCTGGATCGTGCTGCGTGCCGATCCGGAGCGGACCCGCAAGTCGGCGTTACGGCGCGACGCGGGGGTGTCGGGGTTGGCGCAGTACCTGGTCGCCTCGACGACGCGCATCGCCGACCATCTGTCCAGCCACGGTGTCGACGCGCGTCCGGCACGGAGTTTCGACGACTACGACCGGGCCACCGAGATCAGTTTCGAACGCGAGACATGGTCGATGATCAAGGGGCGCAGCACGTTTACTGCGGCCTACGTCGCGCCGGGCGGTCCCGACGTGTGGTGGTCGGCGCGTGCCGACCACACGCTGACCCGGGTGCGGGTCGCCCCCGGCGAGGCTCCCACCGCGACGGTCCTGCTGACGACGCTGGCCAATCCGTCGACCCCGCGCGGCTTTTCATGTCTGTACGGCGGACAACGCGCCGCGCTGCTCGGCGAGAGCCCTGTTACCGACCGGCATTACGAGTTGCCGGTGGGCTCTGCCGGGGTGCTCGTCGGTGAGACCGCCGACCGCTATCCGGTGTACATGCCGTTCGACGACGTTGACGTCAGCATCAACCTCGGCGATGCGCGGCTGTTCACGCAGTTCGTCGTGCGCTCCGCGGCAGCCGGGGCGGTCGTCACGCTGGCGCCGCAGTTCCGCGAGTTCGCCGGCTACATCAACGCACGGGTCGGCCAGATACCCAAGGTGGTCTGGCCGAACGCCACCACCTATCTCGGTGCGCATGCCGGGGTGGGGCAGGTGATGTTGCGGCAGAACTACATCGCCACACCGCGGCACAAGCAACTACCGATCCGGCTGATCAATCCGCGTGAGGAGAGCCGGTACCAAATGGTTTTGGAGAGCTGAGTGATGTCGGGGGACACGCATGAGCGGTGAGGAACTGCAGGTCGATCCGCAGGATCTGCACGGCAAGGCCGCCCAGATCGACGCGTTGTCGTGGCCGAGCCAAGCCGCGCAACCGCCGCTGATATCGGCAGACGCTTTGGTCATCGCCAGTGTTGCTGTGACGAACCTTCGCCTGAACGCCGACGGATTGTGGGCTCGGCAGGCGTACGGGCAGAAGGAAGGTGAGCGGTTGGCGCAGACGTTGCGCAATGTCGGCGACGCCTACGCCCAGATCGACCAGATGTCCGGTGAGGACATCGGCGCCACGATGGACGGGCCAGCACCCACCGGTCCCGGTGCGACGGTCTATCCGAAACCCGTGGACATCCCGGCATCGCCTTCGCCTGAGGCGATGCCGATTCCCAAGGGGCAGTTGGCCTCCGATCAGGGATTCATGGACGTCAGCGCGGCCGAGGTCGCACTGGACGCCGGAGACGACGGCGAGTCGTTGCGCGCCGCCGCGGCGATGTGGCGGGCCAACGGGCAGTCGCTGGCGACGTCGGCAGAGGCGTTCGAAGTGAACAGCCTTGACTGGGAGGGTGAGGCCGCCGACGCGGCCTACGGCAAGTTCAACGCCTACCGCGACTGGTTGATCAGCCTTGCCGAGTCATGGAAGAACCTGGCCGACGAGGCCGATCGGATTGCCTCTGAGCACGACAAGGCCCGCGCCGAGCACCAGCCCATCGCGGAGGAGTATCAGCAGCTCGAAGAACAAACCATGGGCAAGCCGCTGACACCACAGGTCATGGCGAACCTCGAGCGAATGGCGGAGCTCCAAGCGTCGTCCGAGGAGATCCGAACCTCGTACGCGGCCGGAGCTCAGACCCGCCAGGTCGAGCCGGATGACCCGCCGAATCCGGTGGTGTCCGGAACGCCGGTGACCGCGGAGGACCACCGGCGTGCGAGGCGGCCTGCTCCTGATGCCGCTGATGCGCGTCAGGCGGGTGCCGGCGCCGGTGGTGGACAGCCCGGTGGCGCCGGACAGGCCCCGCCCGAAGGGATGCCCCAAGAAGCCCCCGTGTCGCCGATGTCCGCGGCCGAGCAGGCCGGTCAGGCCGCGTCCCAGGGCGCCTCCCAAGGAGGGTCTCCGAGCGGTGGGCAGGGCGGCTCGCAGGGTGCGGCGCCCAGCGGGGGTGCGCCGGGTGGAGCGCCATCGGGAATGCCCGGGTTGGGCAAGGGCGATCCGAAGCTGCCCACCGATCCGAGCCTGCGGCCGGCGGCTGCCGGAGGTGGGGGCGGCTCCGGGGGTGGAGCAGGTGGCGGTGGCATGCCGTCGTCGCCGCTGCAGCCGGCGGTGGGTGCCGAAACAGTGGCCCCGACGCCAGTGACCGCGGCGGGTGCCTCGACCACGGCGGCCGGCGGAACCTCAGGTGGCGGGGCGATGGCCGGCGGTGGCATGGGCGGCATGGCTCCGATGATGGGCGGAGCGCGTGGCGGTGAGAGCGGCGACAAGAAGCGCAACCCGCAGTTGTCGGAGGACGAAGAAATCTACACCGAGGAGCGGCCGCACACCGAGCCGGTGATCGGGCATCGGCCGCGGCGCCGCGGTACGGATGAGTCGAAGAGGGAGTCGCAATGACCGACGACATGCACCCCGAGGTGGCGGCTGTGTTGCGGCAGGCGAAGCGGCTGCAGTCGTTGATGGACGAGCAGCTGGACAAGATGGCCAACGAGACTTTCACCGCCTCGGATGAGACCGAGACCGTCGAGGTGACGCTGAACGGGCATCACCTGCTCAAGGACGTCCACATTCAGGACGGGCTGCTGCGGCTGGGCGCCGAAGTCGTCGAGCAGCGGGTGAAC
>CAXEZH010000308.1:0-15412 GCA_964000695.1 uncultured Mycolicibacterium sp.
GCGCTCGTGAGTTGTTCGCGCGCAACGGGATCGACAAGACCTCCATCCGCGCCATCGCCACCGACGCGGGCGTGGATCCGGCCCTGGTGCACCACTACTTCGGCACCAAGACTCAGTTGTTCGCCGCGGCGATCAAGATTCCCATCGATCCGATGAGCATCATCGGCCCGCTCCGCGAAGTGCCCGTCGACGAGATCGGCCACGTGCTGCCGTCGCTGCTGCTGCCGCTGTGGGATTCGGAGCTGGGCAAGGGGTTCATCGCCACGCTGCGCTCGGTGCTCGGTGGCAGCAACGTCGCCGAACTGTCGATGTTCCGCGCGTTCCTGCAGGACGTCATCACCGCCGAGGTGGGCAGCCGGGTCGACGATCCGCCGGGCAGCGGCCGGGTACGCGTTCAATTCGTGGCGTCGCAACTGATCGGGGTGGTGATGGCCCGCTACATCCTCGAGCTGGAGCCGTTCCGATCTCTGCCGGTGACCGAGGTCGTGGAGACGATCGCACCGAACCTGCAGCGCTATCTGACCGGCGAATTGCCCGAACTCAGTTAAGACTCCCCTGCCGCGGCGACCAGCCGCCGGTGCTCGTCGTCGTCGACGGCGATCGCCTCGTCGACCAGCAGGACCGGAATCCCGTCGTCGATACGATATTTGCGGTGCAGCCGCGGGTTGTACAACGCACCGTCGACCAGCAACAGAGGACCGCGGTCCTCGGGGCACACCAGGATGGCCAGTAAGTCCGGATCCAGCACCATCGGCTCAGCGACCGGGCATCGGGAAGATCGTGTCACTGTCCTGCTGCATCGGGTTGCCCGGCTGCCATGCGGGACCGTTCGGGATCCCCGGGGTGGCCACCGGAGGCGCGCCACCGCCGGAGGGCACCTGGTTCTGCGAGCGCATCATCTGCTTGCGCTGGTAGGTCAGCGTCTCCTCCAGCGCCTGGATCAGCGGGACCTGGTTGGGGCGCTTCTCCAGAGCCGCGGACAACGCCACGGCGTTGCCGCGCGAGGGTCGGATGCCCCGCATCCGCAGTGTCATGACCTGCTCGATCAGCTTGGACACCTGGCCGCCGCCCTTACCGGTCTGGTACTCCTGCGAGATCATCATCAGCACCTGATCCGGTGAGATCGGCGCCTGAGTCTGCTCGGTCGACGAGGACGAGTCAGCCGGCTGGGCCAGCGCCGTGGGCGCAGCCATGGCCAGGCCACCGACCAGCGTGGATGCGGCCAGCGCGGCCACCGCGGTGCGGCGCCAAGGTTGTGGTGACATCAATCCTCCTCGTGGACAGCACGCCCGACCACACGACCCGACGTCGTCTCCAGGGACCCTAACAGTGTGGCCCTCGACGGGCATCACTGCGCGCTCTCGACGATCTCGCTCCGCACAGCCGCGGTCAACCGCTTGTACCGATCACTATCGGGGTCCAGATACCAGGCGTTACGGGAGGGTTTGGGGACGCCCTGCCGCTGCAGCGGCCCGGCCAGCGGGCGGTACGTGGCGGTCAGGGTCATGTCGGCGACGACATGGACGATGTCCGGCGGGCACCCCACGGCGAGGTCGGCCAACGCCTCGGACAGGTCGGCAGACGGGATGGTGCCGCCCGGCCGCAGCGCCAGCGCGGTGACCGCAAGACATCCGTCGCCGTGGGGCACGCCGTAGGTGACGGCCATGTCGACCGCACCCAGCCTGCCGACGGCGTCGTTGACGGTGCCGGCGAACACCGGGCCGCGTTCGGTGTTCACGACCGCGGCCCGGTTGTCCACCAGCCAGTAGTCGCCGTCCTCGTCCCGGCGGAACAGGTACTCGGTGGACACCCAGGTGTCCGCGGGGGCGAACACACCGCGCTTGACCGAGGCCAACGGGTCGACCGGGCCTCGCGGCCGGGCCAGCAGCACACCGACCTCGTTCGTCTCGGCCCGGCGCACGAATCCGCGCTCGTCTTCGAGAATCAGGTTTTCTTCCGCGTCGTAGGCCGCCAGGGCGATGTCCCCGCCTCCGGGCAGGGGTCTGCCCTTGCTGCCGACCTTGGCGCCGGCGACGTTCGCGAGCACCGCCTGCCCGTCGGTGGTGGCGAAGAACTCGACGACATTGGCCGGTGCGAACACGTCGACGACGCGCCGCCACAACCCGGACGGCATCCCGGAACCGATGAACACACGCACCGGATGGTTACCGGTGAGCGAGAACGCCGGGTCGTCGATCACGTCGCGCAACATCGCCCACGTATAGGACACCACGGTGACGCCGTACTGCCGGATCTCCTGCAGGAAGCGGTCGGGGCGAACCTCGCGCGACAGCGCGATGCGGGCACCGCCGACGACCGCCCCGCCAAGACTGACCAGCAGCCCCGACTGATGGTGCAGCGGGGTGAGGCAGTACACCGTGTCGCTGCGGGACAGGTTGGCCGCCGAGGCGGTTCCGAACGCCGACAGCGCCCACCGGTAGTTCGTGATCTGGCGCGCGACGAGCTCACCGCTGATCGTGCTGAACGCGATGAAGGCGAGGTCCCGCGCCAGCCCCGGGTTGGGCCGGTACCAGCCGGGCAGCTCGACGACGTCGGGATCGATCTTCTCCATGTCCACGACCTCGGCGACGCTGTCGAGGTCGTCGAGGTGCAGATCCCGGGACTCGCCACCGCCGAGCACCAGGACGCGCGATTCCAGTTCCCGGGCCGCGGCCAGATTGCTGGGATCGGTGATGATCTCGGTCACCCCACCCAGGCGTGCCGCCGTCGCGAGGTCGGCATCAGGCGGCATCAGCACCGCGACAGCGCCCAGCCGCGACAGCGCGGCGATGGCGACCAGCGCGCTGGGCCGGGTTTCCATCAGCACGCCGACGCGCGCACCCTGACGCACTCCCACCTCGATGAGGCCGCGCACCACGTTGTTGATGCGACGGTCCACCGCCTCGTAGGTGTGCACCCGTCCGTCGAAGAGCAGCGCCTCACCCTTCGGGGCCTCGTGCGCCTGCTCACTCATGATGCGCCCCAGAGAAATCCTGGTGTGGTCGTTGACCTGTCCCAGGCGGGCCAGCCGCGGCAGCGTGCGGGCGGTCTCCACCGCGAGCGTGCGCGCGGACTTGTTCGCCGCGACGAGCGCGTCGGCCGCCGACCGGGCCAGGCTGAACGCCATCTCGGTGGCCGCGGCCCCGCCGTGGGCCAGGCGGGACGCCAGCGTCACCCCGCTCTCGCTGGGTTCGGATGCCTGCAGGGCCATCGGGCTGACACCCTCGGGCATCGGGCCGCCCTCGTCGAGCCAGCGCACCCAGGCAGCCACCGCCGGCCACGTCTGCGAGGCCGCCTTCGACCCCACAACGAGCCCGAAATGACCGGCGCGGATGAGAAATTCGTACACATCGGCGTCGGGGGCGGCACGTTTGATGCCGCGTACCGCGGCCGGCTGACCGATGTCGTCGACCTCTCCGATGACGGCCAGCACCGGACAGCTGATGTCGGACAACGTCACCAGATCCCCGTGGATCGAGAAACCGCCGGTCATCATCCGGTTGTGGGCGATGAACTGTTTCAGCAGCTCGGAGATCGCCGGCCCCGACCATGCGATCCACCCCTCGGAGGCCAGGAACCGGCGCTGCTGTTCGCGGGGCAGCAGCGCCTCGCGGTCGTGGAGCTGACGCAGGAAATCCAGCCGCGACTGTGCGGTCTTGATCGGGTCGAGCATCTGGAACCCGGTCCGGGCCAGCCAGCCGGGGATGTCGATGCGGCTGAACACGTGATCGGCCATGAAGTCCGCGGCCGCCGGCGCCAGGCTCGCCGGCAGGTTCATCGGCATCGCGGCCAGCGTGTCCACCGGCGATCCGAAGCCGATGATGCTGGCCAGGTCCTTGGAGCGGCGGTAGGCCGCCGTCTGGTAGGCGAACATCCCGCCCTGCGAGTAGCCGGCGAGGTGCACATCGCGACCGGTCACCGTCTTGATCGTGTCGATCGCCTCGCTGAGGGCCACCACGTGATCGGCGAGGTTGCGCTGCATCCCGCCCTCGATCTTGTCCGGTGAGCCGAAGTCGATGACCCACGGATCGACGCCCGCGCGGTGCAGGATCCCGACCGCGCCGTCCTCGCGGGTGACGTCCCACATGTCGGCCGACATCATCATCGGGTGCACCATCAGCACGGGCGGTCCCGCGGGTTTGGCGCCGGGACGGGCGTCGGGCGGGAAGTACCGCCGCAGCCGGTACATCGGCACGCTCTCGATGATCTGGAACGGCGACGGCACCGCGCCGGTTTCCAGACCGCCGTACCTGAGCACCTCCAGGCCGTTCTGCGCGGTGGCCACCAGCCGCCCGACAGGGCGGGTGATCGCCGAGAGGTCCACCACCGGCACTCCCCTCTCTGAACGCGTCCGCCTGTTGCGGTCCCCCGGTACTGCAGTCGTCATCATGGCACAGCGGCCACCTATCATCGGCGGCTGATGGCAAACCTGGTCAACCTGGAACGGGCCACGATCGGCTTCGGTACCCGCACGTTGCTCGATGCGGTCAGCCTGGGCGTGGAGGAAGGCGACGCGATCGGCGTCGTGGGCCGCAACGGTGACGGCAAGACGACGTTGCTGCGGATCCTGACCGGCGCCGAGCAGCCCGACTCCGGGCGCGTCACCCACACCTCCGGGCTGTCTGTGGGCTATCTGCGACAGGCCGACGACTTCGCCCCCGGCACCACCGTGCGGGGTGTGATCACCGGTGGCCGCCCGGATCACATCTGGGCCGCCGATCCCGCCACCCGGGCGGTCGTCGAGAACCTGCTGTCCGGGGTGCATCTGGATGCCGAGGTGTCGGCGCTGTCGGGCGGCGAACGCCGCAGGGTCGCGCTGGCCGAGGTGCTGCTGGCCGGCCACGACGTCCTGGTGCTCGACGAACCCACCAACCATCTCGACGTCGAGGTGATCGGGTGGTTGGCCGACCACCTGTCCTCGCGCCCGGCGCGGGCGCTGGTGGTGGTCAGCCACGACCGCTGGTTTCTCGACGCGGTGTGCACCAGCACCTGGGAGGTCCACGACGGCGTCGTGGACGCCTACGACGGCGGTTATGCCGCGTACGTGCTGGCACGCGCCGAGCGGATGAGGCTGGCCGCCGGCGCCGAAGCGCGCCGCCAGAATCTGATGCGCAAGGAGTTGGCGTGGCTGCGGCGCGGACCGCCCGCGCGCACCTCCAAACCGAAGTTCCGCATCCAGGCCGCCAACGAGCTGATCGCCAACGAGCCGCCGCCGCGTGATTCGCTGGTGCTGCAACGGTTCGCCTCGACCAGGTTGGGCAAAGACGTCTTCGATCTGCACCGGGTCCGGCTCGAGGTCGGTGAGCCACCACGGGTGCTGCTCGACGGCGTGGACTGGTCGATCGGGCCGGGCGCGCGGATCGGGCTGGTCGGCGTGAACGGTTCGGGCAAGACGTCGGTGCTCCGGCTGCTCGCCGGCGAGCTGGCGCCGACGGCGGGCACCGTCAAGCGGGGCCTCACGCTGCGGATCGGTTATCTCAGCCAGGCGCTCAAGGAACTCGACGGTTCGCGACGGGTGATCGATGCGGTGGAGGACCGTCGTCGGGTCACCGAGCTGGCCGGGGGCCGCGAGATCACCGCGGACACGTTGCTCAAGGATTTCGGCTTCGTCGGCGACAAGCTGACCGCGCGCATCGGCGAGTTGTCCGGCGGTGAACGTCGGCGGCTGCAGTTCCTGCGGATGCTGCTCGACGAGCCCAACGTGCTGCTGCTCGACGAGCCGACCAACGACCTCGACATCGACACGCTCACGGTGATCGAGGACTACCTCGACGGGTGGCCGGGGACGCTGATCGCGGTGACCCACGACCGCTACTTCCTCGAGCGGGTCAGCGACGTCACCTACGCGCTGACCGGTGGCGGTCGCTGCGAACTGCTACCCGGCGGCATCGAGCAGTATCTGGCCGAACGCACGTCGGCGCCGAGGGAGCCGTCGCGAACCCAGCCCGGCCGAGCCGAACCAGCCGGCGGTGAGACCGCTGCGGCCCGCGAGCGTCGCACCGGCAAGGAGATGACGCGCATCGAGAACCAGCTCGGCAAGCTCGACGACCGCATCGCCGCGCTGCACGAGGCGATGGCCGAGGCCGCTGCCGACCACGTGCGCGCCGCCGAGCTCAACGGTGAGCTCGCCGAGTTGCTCGAACGCAAGCAATCGCTCGAGGAAACCTGGATGGAGCTGGCCGACGAGACCGGCTAGACGAGTCGGCTGCCGGCGTTCGACTCTCGGTGCAGCCGCAACCGCAACCTGTCGGCGACGTCACGGACCGCGCTGAGCTGCTTGGCGACCTGGATCGGGGCGGTGCCGCCGCGGGCGTCGCGCGAACTCACCGAACCCTCGACGGTGAGCACCTCCCGCACCTGCGGGGTGAGTTCGGCGTGGATGCCGGCCAATTCGGCGTCCTCGAGTTCCTCGAGCCCGACACCGCGGGCTTCGGCCGCACGCACCGCGGCACCGGCGGCTTCATGCGCCACCCGGAACGGCACCCCACGGCGAACGAGCCATTCGGCGACGTCGGTGGCCAGCGTGTACCCCAGCGGCGCCAGTTCGGCCATCCGGTCGGTGTCGAAGCGCAAAGTACCCACCAGGCCGGCCATCGCCGGCAGCAGCATCTCCAGTTGCGCCACCGAGTCGAAGACCGGTTCCTTGTCCTCCTGCAGATCGCGGTTGTAGGCCAGCGGCTGGGCTTTCAGCGTGGCCAGCAGCCCGGTCAGATTGCCGATCAGCCGTCCACTCTTGCCCCGGGCAAGTTCGGCGATGTCGGGGTTCTTCTTCTGCGGCATGATCGAGCTGCCCGTCGACCACGCGTCATGCAACGTGACATAACCGAATTCCGTGGTGCTCCACAGGATGATGTCTTCGGCCAGCCGGGACAGGTCGACCGCGATCATCGACAGGACGAACGCGGCCTCGGCGGCGAAATCCCGGGCCGCAGTGGCGTCCACCGAGTTGTCGGCTGCCGCGGTGAAGCCGAGCTGCTCGGCGATCGCGTCGGGGTCGAGTCCCAGTGACGAGCCCGCCAGCGCACCGGATCCATATGGTGACACAGCGGCCCGCGTGTCGAAGTCGGCGAGACGGTCGACGTCGCGCAGCAACGGATGGGCGTGGGCGAGCAGGTGGTGGGCCAGCAGTATCGGTTGCGCGGACTGCAGGTGCGTCTTGCCGGGCATGATCGCGGTGGGATGGGCGGCGGCCTGGGTGGCCAGCGCCGTGACCACGTCGAGCACACCGTCGGCGACGCGGCGGATCGCGTCACGCAGCCACATCCGAAACAGCGTGGCCACCTGGTCGTTTCGGGAACGGCCGGCCCGCAGCCTGCCGCCCAGGTCGGCGCCGACCCGGTCGATCAGCCCGCGCTCGAGCGCGCCGTGCACGTCTTCGTCACTGACCAGGGGTCCGAAGCTGCCGTCGGCGACGTCGGCGGCCAGGCTGTCCAGACCGGCCAGCAGCCCGTCGCGCTGCTCGGCGGTGAGCAGCCCGGCCCGGAACAACACCTCGGCGTGAGCCTTGGACGCGGTGATGTCGTAGGGCGCCAGTACCCAGTCGAAGTGGGTCGACTTGCTCAGTACGGCAAGGGCATCCGAGGGACCGTCGGCGAATCGGCCGCCCCACAGCGACCCCTGGTTGGTGCCGCGGTTGTCCGAGCTCACGATCCGGCCAGATCCCGGCGCGCCGACAAGCTCGATGACAGACCGTGCACATGCACGAAGCCCTTGGCCGCGGACTGGTCGAACGTGTCACCCTCGTCGTAGGTGGCGAGGTTGAAGTCGTACAGCGATTCCGCGCTGCGGCGTCCGTTGACCGCGATGTGACCGCCGTGCAGCACCATCCTGATCTCGCCGGTCACATGCTCCTGGGTGTTCGCGACAAACGCCTCCAGCGCGGTCTTCAGCGGCGAATACCACAGGCCGTCGTAGACCAGCTCGCCCCACTTCTGGTCGGTGTTGCGCTTGAACCGGCCGAGTTCGCGTTCCAGCGTGACGTGTTCGAGTTCGGTGTGCGCGGTGATGAGCACCATCGCGCCGGGCGCCTCGTAGATCTCGCGACTCTTGATGCCGACGAGGCGGTCCTCGACGACGTCCAGGCGCCCGACCCCCTGTGCGCCGGCACGCTGATTGAGTTGCTCGATAGCCTGCAGCACCGTGACCGGCCGGCCGTCGATGCTGACCGGGACACCCTTCTCGAAACCGACCACAACCTCGTCGGGGCTGCTCCAGTTGATCGTGGGGTCTTCGGTGTAGTCGTAGACGTCTTTGGTCGGGGCGTTCCAGAGGTGTTCGAGGAAGCCGGTTTCCACGGCGCGGCCCCAAACGTTCTGGTCGATGGAGAACGGCGAACGCTTGGTGACGTTGATCGGGATCGCGTTCTCCTCGGCGAACGCGATCGCCTTCTCGCGGGTCCAGGCATAGTCGCGCACCGGGGCCAGCACCTGCAGGTCGGGGGCGAGCGAGGCGAAACCGACCTCGAAGCGCACCTGATCGTTGCCCTTGCCCGTGCAGCCGTGCGCGACGATGCCGCCGCCGTGCTCGCGGGCCGCGTCGACGAGGTGACGGACGATCAACGGCCGGCTCAGCGCCGACACCAGCGGGTAGCGGTCCATGTAGAGCGCGTTGGACTTGATGGCGGGCAGGCAGTACTGCTCGGCGAACTCGTCGCGGGCGTCCACGACGACGGCTTCGACGGCGCCGCAGTCCAGCGCGCGCTGACGAACGACCTCCATGTCCTCGCCGCCCTGCCCGAGGTCGATGGCCACGGCCACCACCTCACGCCCGGTCTCCTTGCCGATCCAGCTGATCGCCACCGAGGTGTCCAGACCGCCGGAATACGCCAGGATGACGCGCTCGGACATAGTTGTTGCTCCTCTTGTTGTTGCTTCAGGCTCGGGACAGGTTCTCGACCGTGGCGGCGAGCTCCACTCCGGTCATCGGTTCACGCGCGACGACCAGGATGGTGTCGTCACCGGCAATGGTGCCGACCACGAACGGCAGGGCCGCGCGGTCGATGGCGCTGGCCAGATAGTGCGCGGCACCCGGCGGGGTGCGCAACACGGCCAGGTTGCCGCTGGCGTCGGTGGAGACCAGCAGATCCGACAGCAGCCGCGACACTCGTTCGGTGCCGCCGGTGACGCCACGCACCGGGCTGCCGTCCTCGGGCACGATGTAGACACCCGTTCCGCCGTCGGCTCCGCGCAGCTTCACCGCGCCGAGCTCTTCGAGATCACGCGACAACGTGGCTTGCGTCACCTCGATGCCGTCGGCGGCCAGCAGTGCCGCCAGCTCACTCTGGCTGTGCACCGACTGCGCCGACAGCAGCGCGACGATGCGAGCCTGGCGGCCCGCCCGGGTGGTGGCTTGCGAGGGTGTGGACGTCACGACGTGCTCTTGTCCAGCAGCCACACCAGCAGCGCTTTCTGGGCGTGGAGCCGGTTCTCGGCCTCGTCCCACACCGCGCTGCGTGGACCGTCGAGCACGTCGTCGGTGATCTCATGCCCGCGGTGTGCGGGAAGACAGTGCAGAACAACGGCTTCGGAGTCGGCGCGGGCCAGCAGAGCCGAGTTCACCTGGAACGGCCGGAACGGGCGGACCCGGTCCAGACCGTCGTTCTCCTGCCCCATCGAGGTCCACGTGTCGGTCACCAGGACGTCGGCACCGTCGGCCGCGGCCTGCGCGTCGTCGGTCACGGTGACGGTGGCCCCGGTGCGGCGGGCGCGTTCGGCCGCGGCCGCGACGAACATCGGATGCGGTTCGAAGCCGCGCGGCGCAGCGATGGTGACGTCGATGCCCGCGGTCACCCCGCCGAGCATCAACGAGTGCGCCATGTTGTTGGCGCCGTCACCGAAGTAGCTCAGCCGCAGTCCTTTCAGCGCGCCCTTCCATTCCACCAAGGTCTGCAGATCGGCCAACACCTGACACGGGTGGAACTCGTCGGACAGCGCGTTGACGATGGGTACGGTGGAGCCCGACGCCATCGCGGTCAGCCGTTCCTGGGCGAAGGTGCGCCACACGACGGCGTCGACGTAACGCGACAGCACCCGGCCGGTGTCCTCCAGCGTCTCCTCCCGGCCCAACTGGGTGCTACGCCCGTCGACCACGACGGCGTGCCCGCCCAGTTGGGCGATGCCCATCTCGAACGAGAACCGCGTGCGGGTCGAGTTCTTCTCGAAGATCACCGCCACTCCACGCGGGCCCGCCAACGGCGTGCGCCCGAACGGATCGGCCTTGACCTCGGCGGCCAGGGCCAGCACCTCAGCCTGCTCGTCGGGGCTCAGGTCGTCGTCGCGCAGGAAGTGTCGCATCAGGACTGCACCGCCTTGTCGAGCACGGCGGGCAACGCCGCCAGGAAAGAATCGATCTGTGTCTCTGTGATCACCAGCGGGGGCGCCAGCCGCACCACGTCGGGCGCGGCGGCGTTGACCAGGAACCCGGCCTCGCGCGCGGCGGTTTCGACGTGCTTGGCGCTGGGCGCCGTCAGCACCACCCCGCGCAGCAGGCCGCGGCCGCGGACGTGGCCGACCAGCGGATGCGCGAGGGACTCGATGCCGTGGCTGAGCGTCTTGCCCAGCACATCGGCCCGTTCGATCAGCCGTTCGTCAGCCAGCACCTGCAGTACCGCGAGCGCGGCCGCGGTGCACACCGGGTTGCCGCCGAAGGTGCTGCCGTGCAGCCCCGGAGTGAGCAGTTCAGCCGTCGCCCCGATGGCCAGGCATGCCCCGATCGGCAGCCCGCCGCCGAGTCCCTTGGCCAGTGTGACGACGTCAGGGGTGACGCCGTCGTGCTGATGGGCGAAGAACGCGCCGGTACGCCCGACACCGGTCTGCACCTCGTCGAGGACCAGCAGCGCACCGTGCCCGGCGGTGATGTCGCGGGCGGCGGCCAGGTAGCCGGCCGGCGGCACGACGACCCCGCCCTCCCCCATGATCGGTTCCAGGAACACCGCCGCGGTGGTGGAATCGACAGCGGAGCGCAAGGCGTCGACGTCGCCGTAGGGCACGAACGTCACGTCGCCCGGCAACGGGGCGAACGGCGCCTGCTTGGACGGCTGGCCCGTCAACGCCAGTGAGCCCATCGTGCGGCCGTGGAACGCCCCTTCGGCTGCCACGAGTTTGGTGCGGCCGGTCAATCGGGTGATCTTGAAGGCGACCTCGTTGGCTTCGGTGCCGGAGTTGCAGAAGAACGCCCGCGCGGGCGCCCCGAGCAGGCCGACCAGCGATTCGGCGAGCGCGACGCCGGGTTCGGTGGCGTAGAGGTTGGAGGTGTGTCCAAGGGTGTTCATCTGCCGGTTGACCGCCTCGATCACCGCGGGGTGGCGGTGGCCGAGCACATTGACGGCGATGCCGCCGAGCAGATCGACATAGTCGTTGCCGTCCACGTCGGTGACGACGGCGCCGTCTCCGCTGGCCAGCGCCAACGGCGGGGTGCCGTAGTTGTTCATCATCACCGCCGACCACCGCTGCAGCAGGGGTGTCTGCTCGGTCATGCCCCGCTCACCACCTTGGTGCCCGCACCTTCGTCGGTGAACAGCTCGACCAGCACGCAGTGCGCGACGCGGCCGTCGATGACGTGGGCGCTGGGCACCCCGCCATGGATTGCCCGCAGGCAGGCTTCGATCTTGGGCACCATGCCCTCCTCGAGGGTCGGAAGCAGTTGGGTCAGCGCGGCGGCGTCGATCTGGCTCACGAGCGATCCGCGGTCCGGCCATCGGGTGTACAGGCCCTCCACGTCGGTGAGCATCAGCAGCTTCTCCGCGCCCAGGGCTTCGGCCAGCGCGGCCGCCGCGGTGTCGGCGTTGATGTTGTAGACCAGCCCGTCACCGTCGGGGGCGATAGTCGAGACCACCGGGATGCGCCCGGCGTCGATCAGGTCCAGCACCGCATCGGTGTTGACGTCGGCGACGTCGCCGACCAGTCCGATGTCGGTGGCGATCCCCTCGACCATGACGGTGCGCCGCACCGCGGTGAACAGGCCGGCGTCCTCGCCGGTGATGCCCACCGCGTAGGGGCCGTGGGCGTTGATCAGGTTCACCAGTTCCCGGCCCACCTGGCCGAAGAGCACCATGCGTGCGACGTCGAGCACCTCTGGCGTGGTCACCCGGAAGCCGCCTTTGAAGTCGCCGGCGATGCCGAGCTTCTTGAGCATCGCACTGATCTGGGGTCCACCGCCGTGGACGACGACCGGGTGGATGCCGCAGTTGCGCAGGAACACCATGTCGGCGGCGAACGCGGCCTTGAGGGTGTCGTCGGTCATCGCATTGCCGCCGTACTTGACCACGACGATCTTGTCGTGCAGCGCCTTCAACCACGGCAGCGCCGCGGCCAGCACCTGCGCCTTGTCCGGGGTCTGCAGGGTCATGAGCTGTACGCCGAGTTCTCTTCGACGTAGGCGTGCGACAGGTCGGTGGTGCGGATGGTCGCCGACGCGTCACCCACCCCGATGTCGACGCTGACCTCGATGTCCTCTCCGGACAGGTCCACCTCACGCGCGCCCGGTGCGCCGACACTGTCGATGCACACCGGAGAACCGTTGAACGACACCGTGATCCGATCCGCATCCAACGTCACCGGGGCCATTCCGACGGCGGCCAGCACCCGACCCCAGTTCGGGTCGGAACCGAACAGCGCTGTCTTGACGAGGCTGTCGCGGGCGATGACCCGCGCGGCGAGGACCGCGTCGTCTTCGGTCTGGGCGCCGGTGACGGTGACCGCGACGCGCTTCGTCACGCCTTCGGCGTCGGCCTGCAGCTGCGCGCACAGGTCCTCACACACCCGCGTGACCGCCTCGGTCAGCTCCTGCTGGGACGGGGTGATCTCACTGGCGCCCGAGGAGAGCAGCAGCACCGTGTCGTTGGTCGAGCAGCTGCCGTCGACGTCGAGCCGGTCGAACGTCGTCGCGGTGGCGGCGTTGAGGGCGGCGCGCAGCGCTTCAGGGCTGGCCACGGCGTCGGTGGTGATGACGCAGAGCATCGTGGCCAGCGACGGAGCGAGCATCCCCGCGCCCTTGGCCATCGCACCGACCGTCCAGTTGTCCTGGTGCAGCGCAACCTGTTTGGGCACTGTGTCGGTGGTCATGATGGCTCGGGCGGCTTCCTCGCCGCCGGTGAGCCCGCCCGCCATCTCGTGGACGACCTCCCGCACGCCGGCCAGGACCTTGTCCATCGGCAGCCGGTCACCGATCAGGCCCGTCGAACACACCGCGACCTCGATCGCGCCGGTCTCAGTGCCCCAGTCCGACAGCGCGGCGGCGGTGGCCTCGGCGGTGGCGTGGGTGTCCTGGAAACCCAGCGGACCGGTGCAGGCGTTGGCGCCGCCGGAGTTCAGGACGACCGCGCGGAGCCGGCCGGTGGTCAGGACCTGCTGCGACCACAGCACCGGGGCAGCCTTGACCTTGTTTCGGGTGAAAATCCCGGCGGCGGTGTGGTCGGGTCCTTCGTTGAAGACGAGTGCCAGATCGAGTGTCCCGGAGGCCTTGATGCCCGCCGAGATGCCGGTGGCACGAAATCCTGCCGGAGCGGTGACGCCCTGGGTCCGCAGCAGCCGTGTCATGGGGCCACTCCGACCGTCGAGAGACCGGCGGTTTCGGGCCAGCCCAGGGCGAGGTTCATCGACTGCACGGCGGCGCCCCCGGTGCCTTTGACGAGGTTGTCGATCGCGGCGATGACGACGCATGTCTCGGCGTCCTCGTCGAGTGCGACGGCCAGTTGCGCGGCGTTGCTGCCGATCACAGACCCGGTGGTCGGCAACTGCCCTTCGGGCAGCAGATGGACGAAAGGTTCGTCGGCGTAGGCCTTTTCGTAGGCGCTGCGTAGCTGGGACAGCGACGCACTGGTCCGTGCGGTGCATGTGGCGAGGATGCCCCGCGATGTCGGTATCAGCACCGGGGTGAACGACACCGAGACATCGGTGCCGGTGACCGCGCGCAGACCCTGCGCGATCTCGGGAGTGTGGCGATGCTTGCCGCCGACGTTGTAGGCGCGGGCGGAGCCGATGATCTCCGCGCCGAGCAACTCCACCTTGGCCGAGCGGCCGGCACCGGAGGCGCCGCTGACCGCGACGACCGTGACGGCGGGTTCGGCCAGGTCTTCGGCGAACATCGGCCACAGCGCCAGCAGCGCGGCGGTCGGATAACAGCCCGGCACCGCGATGCGCCGCGCCCCCACTAGTTGCTGCCGCGCCCCGGGCAGTTCGGGTAGCCCGTAGGGCCAGCTGCCGGCGTGGTCGGAGCCGTAGAACCGCTGCCAGGCGCTCGAGTCGGTCAACCGGAAGTCGGCGCCGCAGTCGATGATCAGGGTGTCGGCTCCGAGCTGGTCGGCCAGCGCGGCCGAGTGTCCGTGCGGCAGCGCCAGGAACACGACATCGTGACCGGCGAGCGTGTCGAGGTCGGTGGGCTCCAGAATGTGGCCCGCCAGCGGCAGCAGATGCGGATGGTGCTCACCGAGAGCGGTGCCCGCGCTGGCGGCCGCGGTCAGCGCACCGATCTGCAGACGGCCGTCGGAGAACGCGGGATGCCCCAGTAAGAGCCGGAGGATCTCACCACCGGCGTATCCACTCGCACCTGCTACCGCGACTGAAACCATGGCCGCCATGTTTGCATGGTTATTCACCCACACGCAAACTCATTATTTCGCCGGATGCCGTTCCGGTCTGTTCCCGGGTCGCGCACCCGGCCGTGTACCGCGGCCACGGCCGAGCGCACGTCGCCTCAGCGGCGTTGTTCGGCCCCGAGTTTCTCGGCCGCAGCCGCCACCGCGGCATCGCGCGCGGCACTGGCCTCCTCCTCGGTCAGCGTGCGGTCCGGTGCGCGGAACCGCAGAGCCAGCGCCAGCGATTTGCGGCCCGCACCGATCTGAGGTCCGGTGTAGACGTCGAAGAGGCGAACGTCCTCGAGCAGCTCCCCGGCCCCGGCGCGGACCGCGTCGACCACGCTCTGGGCTGCCACGTCGTCGGCGACGACGAGCGCGACGTCCTGGAACACCGCCGGGAACGGAGACACCGTGGGTGCGGGCAGTGACTCGACGATCGGCACGGCGTCGAGGTCGAGCTCGAGCGCGCAGGTGCCTTTCGGGAGCCCGGACCGCTCGATGACGGAGGGATGCAGCTGGCCGGCGTGCCCGACCACCACGTCGCCGATCATGACCGCCGCGCATCGGCCGGGATGCCAGGGCAGGTGTTCGGCGGCGCGCAGGGTCAGGTCGACTCCTGCGGCACGACCGATGACACGGACGGCTTCGAACGCGTCGGCGGCTTCCACCGGACGCCCGGGACCCCAGGGGCCCGCAGGTTCGCGCAGGCCGGCCAACACCGCAGCGACGTGCTGGGGCTGGTGCGGAAGCGAGGAATCCAGCACGGCGATCTCGTCGTCGGTGGGCCGGCGGTCGTTCGGGATGCGCTCGACCGCGCGGGTGTCACTGGTGGGCTCGACC